>JASBUW010000162.1 GCA_030147755.1 Parachlamydiaceae bacterium | reverse complement strand
ACTTCCTCAGCAGAATCCTGATACACAAAATGCACTTTATTTGGCTGTTTATAATAAAATTCAAGAAGCGATTGCGCAAATTAGCTTACAGCGTTTACGTGCGACTAATCAAAAATATGTCGAGAGTCTTAAAGAAAAAATCCGCCATTTTGAAACGCAGAATAAATTTGGCATATTTTTTATCATGATTATCGCTGTTTATAGTATTGAGAGTTTATTGGTTTTTCTTTTAAAAACTCGTTTAGAAGCTGCAGGGCCTCTCTTTTTCTATAACTTTCACCTTTTAATCCTTCTGGTTCCCATCATCTGCACCATTAAATATGCGTGCTATTCTTTAAAGACTTTTGGATGGACATGGAAAGATGCCGGAAAAGCTTTACAAGATGTGGCAGGTATTATGGCGATTGCTTTAGCAGTTGCTTACATAGGATATAGCGTGATTGATGTCTCTTTGAGCTCTTTTTTTATGCAATTTTTTCACGCCATACAGCCACAACTTAATCTATTCTTTTTGATCACTCTTATTCCTCATATCTTTGTCGCTGAATTTATTAATCGAGGTGTCATTCAGACATCGCTTCTCTCGTTCCTAGAAGATGGAACCGGTATAAAAACCGTTTTCATTAATGCGGCTTTATTAGAGTTTTTAAATGTTTCAGTTGAATTTTTACCGCTTGTTTTAAGTTTTTGCTTTAATGTTTTGCTTGGACTTTTTTATATACGCTATCCTACACTAGTAGGTGTGATTACTCTACATGTTATTCTTTCTTTGTTAACAGGACACCATTAAAACTTTTATGTCTCTCTCTTTTCTTAAATCATGTCCCGTTTTTCATGGATTCACAGATCAAGAGCTGATCGAAATTGAACAATTAAGTGAAAAACAAACATTTGAAGCTGAGCTAGAGATTATAGATGAAGGGGAGACTTCAACAGATCTTTATGTTATTTTAGAGGGAAAAGTAGAAGCCTTAAAATCAGAGAATATAGGGAATAAAGTGATTGTTTTTCCTTTAGCCACCCTTTCACCGAAAGATATTTTTGGTGAAATTTCTTTTGTCGATTACTTACCTCATTCTAGTACAATTAAAACGTTGACGGAGACTCAAGTACTACGCCTGAATAGAAGTCGCCTGCAAACTCATGCTCCCTTCTTATATCAAAAAATCGTCGCGTATGTGGCACGTATGAGTCTTGTTCGTGTGCGGGAATTTAACACGAAATATACCAAGACTTTAGAAGAACAGCTTCATCAATTCAAAATTCGTCAGCATTTTGCTGATTTTTTTATGGTCGTTGTCTTTATTTTAGCTTTTACGGATGTACTAGGGCGCCTTGCCATCGCACTTCACGTGGATGAGAAAAATAATATATTTAGTTGGACGATGCTTCTTTCTATTGCCCTTCCCTTTGTTTACTTCATTAAAAAATTTAAGTATCCGTTGTCCTTCTTTGGAGTAACCTTAAAAGGCTGGAAAATGGCCCTTATAGAGGGAATCAAATTTGGAATTTTAGCGAGTGCTGTATTTTTAATCGTTTATGTATTCGTGATGTATAAAGTTTTAGACGAATCTGTTCTCTATCATTTTACTCATCATCCTCATTTTCAATGGGATTTAGTGGTTTTTTATCCTATTCACGCCTATATTCAAGAATTTATTGCGCGTGGCGTCTTTCAGACGTCTCTTAGAAAATTTTTATATGATCAAACAGGAAAATTAGCTGTTTTTCTCACTTCCTTAATTTTTGCCATTAAGCACATGCATATTGGCTTGCCTCTTGTCATCGCTACTTTTGCAGGGAGTATGTTCTTTGGGTGGGTCTATTTACGCAGAGCCAATTTAATAGAAGTCACTACGATTCACTTTATAGTGGGAGTAATAGCTTTATTACTTTTAAAATGATAATAAAAATAAAAGCTTTTCTCTTAAGGTGTTAAATTTTAACTTCTTATATAATAAACTAAAACAAATTTTTTAAAAATAAAAATTTTAAAGTATAATAAAGCTAAGGGTTAAATTTATTATGAAAGGAGTCTTATGAAATAGGAGGAGAGCATGAGAAAGCAAGTTGTGCGCATTTCTATTCATCAAACGAGTAAAGTCATTGCTGCTATGCATGCGGCCATGATTACGGTATTATTTATATTGCCTGCTGCTTTAGGACAAATCTTCCACGAAGATGTGGGGGGTGGATTAGCCATTCTGATACTAGGTCCCTTGTTTAGTTGGTTGCTGATGTATATCGGCTATGTAGTAGCTTGTTGGTTTTACAATCTCGTTGTGCCTTGGACTGGAGGAATTGAAATAGATACGGATGAAGTAAGAACTCAAGCTGTACCGGCAGCTGTTATAAAAGGAGAAGCGCCTCCTGTTCCGCCTCCAGAGGCATCACCACCTGTTAATCCTGATCGCATTGACCACACCTAAAAGCTTTTCTCTGTGTATCTCCGTGTTCTCTGTGGTAAAATTCAATAACCACAGAGAGGCACAGAGGAATAAGCCTTTCTCATAAATCTTTGAGGTTTGCAATCCACTGAATAGGAATCCCTGCTTGTTGACGAGGTTTTTCGTGAACGCAAAATCCTTTTGCTCGTTTAGGTGAAAGAAGGGTGGTGGCAAGCGTTGTCTCCCACGCTTCCCATTCTGTTTGTTGTGTTTGTTTGAAGCGCTTTAACCAATGCCACCCAAATTTGACGTGCGAAATTTCATCTTTGAGAATCGTGGCCATGAGTTGTGCTGATTCTTGATCACCAAAATGAGCAAAAGATTTTCCATACATCGGGGCGAAATCTAAGTTAGCCATTTCAAAAGTTAAATTCATCATACTAACGTAATGAAGAGGCGATTGAATATAAGGCGTATGCTTCCAAAAATGGCGATATAAAGGGAGATCGCCAAATTGCACGCCCAAACGTTTCATATGTGCCATATAAAGACGCACATGTCCTTGCTCTTCACGTAGTGTGTGAGCAATCCCTTTGCGGAAAATAGAAGGGGCATCGGGAAAAGCTAATAATGTAAATGCCATGATTTCGACGGCCAATAATTCATGGCCTGCAAAGCGATGTAGGCAAATGGCACGCTTTTGAGCATCATGATGCTCTTGAAAAGAAGGAAGCTTTTCTTCTTTTGTGCGTCGACAAAAACTCATTCCGGGAGGACGTGTTGGTTCATGCCAAATCAGAGGCGTGCCAGGCGAGTGGTCTGTCCACTCTCCTGGATCAAATAATTTATTATCTAATGTGTCCGCTGATAGAATGTGGATAGCCCAGTCGCGTAATTCCATCGTTGGTTTACTCTAAAGATAACACAAAATATGCCGGGAAAGCATAGTTGTTGTTAGACCGTGGAACAACTACAATAGAAATTTCATGTCCAATATAATCCTGTAAGTTGACATGCGTGCTATATAGAAAGGCAATAGGAAGTTTGCTGGCAGTATTCACGAGCATGTAGTCGCCCGGTTTATTCTTCACAGGACGGTTATAGGGATCTACCACGCCTTTTAACACAAAAGCTTCTGCTTTTTGTGCTTCATAAAAATCTTGCGGACTAGGATTTCCGCCTTTATGTTGAGCCCATTCTCTAAATAAATTTTCTTCTTGGGGAAGCCAAATAGACATGTTCATAGGAACCTGAGAAGGTTTTTTATGAACTGGAGGAGAAACAATCACCGCAGGTGGAGCTGCTGCAGGAGCGCGGTTTTTCTCTATGTATTGCTCTAAACGCGCTAATTTCGCTTTATAGGCTTGAAGCTCTTCTGCTAGTTTTTTATTATTTTCTAAAGTTACGGTGGATTGTTTGGATTGCGCTTCTAAAAAAGCCATTTTTTTTGCGATATAAGCTTCCTGAAGAGCTGTGAGCAATTCTTTTGCTTTAGTGCTCAATTCAGGAAATTCAGCATAATTTGAAATAATATACTGGTAATTGGCTTTTAAATTTTCAATATTGATTTGCTCAAAAGATTTTTGCATTTCCGTTTTACTCATGGTTTCAGTCGTTGTCAGCAAGCGATTGGCATCTTCTTGCTTTTTCTCTAAACGAGCCATTAACCCGGCATCTCCGACTTTTTCGATATATTCTTTAGCCACATACAACCGTGCTGTGGAAGGAAGTTTAATTTTGATCCATTTGTTATTAGCCGGATCAATTGTTCCGTCGACGCGATCACCTGAATTTAACTGAGCTAAAACAGGAGCATCCAAATCAGGATTTAAACGCACATTCACCTTGTTTCCTTCAATGACATTGTCGAGGACATACGTGCGAAAAACATAGCCGTGGATATCTGCAGGAGGCTGGATGATATAAAAATCGTCTGTTTCGCCCAATACAACGACTAAATCATTGCGTTTAAGCTCCCGAATGACAGCTCCATCATAGGTAGGTTGCAAACGCAGGCGTACTTTGTTGCTGGTGATTTTTCCTGTAAAAGACTGAAGAGGAGAGGAAGCTAGCAAAGGAGGGGGTGCTACTTCTATCGTCTGAGTAGAACTAGAGCTTAGGGTAGCTTGTAAACTCATTGTAATGCTTAAAAGAGTAGAAAAAGCGATGAAAGAAGGAAAAGAATTCTTCATAGAGCCCATCCTCTGAAATAAGTTAAAAGGAAAATTTGATGATTAATTTAGAGAAATTTTATGATTTTGTGGCTTTTAAGTAAATTATGATCTCTCTGTGCTCTCTGTGGTAATTTTATTTATTAACCACAGAGAACACAGAGAGCACAGAGGAGAAAAAGAGTCGAAAGATTAGCTTTTTAATACCGCTAAAATATGTTCGCAACCTGACTTACCACATGTGCATCCCACTGGATGGCCTAAAAAAACATTGTACTTTTCATGCTCATCTAAGCGATTAGTGACAGCGTACAGTTGCTCACCTGTTTGTGTAATGGTCCATTGTTGAAATTGAAGCTCTTTTTCAGAAATTTCATCTTGTACTTCTACTTGAGCTTCAATCACAGGATCTAAAACACGCGCAATTTGACAATAAAAACAATTACACCCTGTTTCTGCTTTTGGCATCAAAATCTCATCTGGCGGTCCCACAATTTTGGCAATTGCACTGATCTTTTGTAAAATGTCTGGAGGTAAGTTAGGGGCATCGGCTTGATTCGGGTTATGCTGCATCATGGTACCCAATCCTTCTAAGGGAGATCCAAATGCTAGGCGAATGGCCGGTTCATCGATTTGTTCCATCATGCCCGTCAATTTCGATAATTCTTGATTAGACGGATGAGATGAACAGGAAAGTCCTTGTTCTAAATACATGCTATGGTATTGAAAAATGAGAGTTATATGCTCGGCGTCCAAATTGGGAATTTGAATGGTGTCTCCATCTACAAGCGTAATAGCCAGCGTGCTTCCCTTCATGTGAAGCGCTGCGACTCTTGACCAACTTGTAGAAATATAAGGAGGAATACTTAAAATTTTATCATTAATTTTCTTAGACATCAACACATCTCCTTTAACCAAGCAAAAAGACAAGTAAAAATTTTCTTCTCTTTGTGGTTGATTCAACTAAATTTATTGTACCAATTTCTCTCTTAATTGGCAACCTATTAAGCACTCTTAATGTTTGAGTGCTAAATTTGAGGGAAAGTTGCATCTGTCTCTATTTTTTACTTGTCACGATCTGAAAAAGCGGCATAATGACGCCTTTTACGTTTGGAAGGGGGAAAGCATGGAGCACAAAACATTCGTCATTGATACTAATGTTCTATTATATGATCCTCAAGCACTTATGCAATTTCCACGTCACCATATTTTGGTGCCTATCGCAGTTTTAGAAGAATTAGATAAGATGAAGCGCTTGCCTAATGAATTAGGCAAAAATGCACGAGAAACCATTCGTTTATTAGATTCTTTAAAGACGATAGGAACAGGAAACCTGCATGAAGGCGTTAAATTAGAGAATGGATCCATTATACGCATTCAACCGGAGTTAAAAGTCGAATATAAATATAACTTTGCCATGACGATCAATGATAATCGCATTATTATGGCAGCTTTTCTTTTGCATGAGCAAGGGGAAGAAGTGGTATTTGTCTCTAAAGATTTTGCAGCGCGCATTAAGGCTGAAGCTATTGGGATTGAAGCGGAAGATTATGAAAATCTGAAATATGCATATGACTCCATTTATAAGGGAATTCATCATATTGAACGGCCTAAATCTGAGATTGATTTATTTTATAAAGATGGACGTTTGCCTGCTGCCGATCTCGTGAGTCATCCTAACGAATACTTTGTCATGACATCACCGGAAAACTCCTCGGCAGTGGGAAAATATAGTGCGGTGCATCAAAATATCGAAGCCTTGCTTAAAGTGACTAATATTTGGGGAATCAAACCGCGCAATGTCGAACAACGTTGTGCCATGGACTTATTATTGCGAGACGATATTAAGCTGGTGACGCTAATTGGACCGGCAGGAACCGGAAAAACCTTATTAGCTTTGGCATGTGGCATGCGTAAAGTATTTGATGAGGGCATTTATTCTCGCATCCTCGTGAGTCGACCCATTATGCCCTTAGGACGCGATATCGGGTATTTACCAGGGACAAAAGAAGAAAAGTTATTTCCTTGGATGCAACCTATCTATGATAACCTTGATTTCTTATGCGCTTCCACTGGAGGCGAATCCAATGAAACTCTAAAATGGGTGATGGACAGCAAAAAGATTGAAATGGAAGCGGTGACTTACATTCGCGGGCGTTCTTTGCCTAAAATGTACATGATTATTGATGAAGCGCAAAACCTGACGCCGCATGAAGTCAAAACGATTGTCTCGCGAGCAGGGGAAGGCACAAAAGTCGTCTTAGCGGGAGATCCCACGCAAATTGATAATCCTTATCTAGATAAGGATTCAAATGGGTTAACATTTACGGTGGGTAAATTCATGAATCAAAAGATTTATGGACATGTATATTTAGATAAAACGGAACGCTCAGAACTCGCTGCTTTAGCGGCTGAGGTTATGTAGTTTAAGAATTAAGCAGTCGATAAATTAAGGAACAAATGATATTAATGACTTTAAGTCCTTTTTGTCGTTTGTCCTTGTCGTTAAGGTCCTTGGTGTCGCTTGTTCCTCTAATTTATCGGCTGTTTAATTCTTAAAAACTGTTAATAAAGACATTAAAAATAATTTGTTTATGTTTTAATTATTTCCTCTTCGATTTAAGGCTTTCACTAGGGAGGTGGCAATTTCTTCTTTTATATGCTTTCTGTAAAAGGTGTTCTGAATGAAATGGTTAATTTTAGGATCACTTGCTCCATAACTTTTTATAAAAAGCACTAAAGATTCATAATCACCTACATCAGCACTTTTAAGTGTTTGGATATAATCTTTTCTTATTAGACATAATGTAATCGCGCTTTCTTAAGAAAAGAGAGCGCGATTACATTATGTCTAATAATTAAAAAAAATTGTTGCAATTTAATTATTAATAGTATATAATAATTATTACAATTTAATAATTTTTTTAATTTATAATAAGGAGATAAAATGGATCCGGTTTTAAGTCCAACAAGCGTAAAAATTGTAAATAATATTTTTGTAGAAGTCACAACAGGCACTCCCTCTGATTTTCTTGATAGTGTGCGAGAAGCTTTCGCTACTCTTTCAAAAGGTGAAGTAGGTCAAGCTTTAATCGACAAAATTGCAGCAGGAAAGCATAAAGTTTCAATTAAATATGAATCAGGTAAAAATTACGCAACTGCATTAAACGCTATGGCTGCTAGAGTTCGTGGTGTAGGATGTGAAACTGAGATTTCAATTTCTAGAGGTAATCCAGTAGTCGGTTTTAAAGGAGAGAAAATTGAAAGCCCATTTTTCATTACGCTTGCGCATGAGCTTATTCATGCTTATCATAATTCTTACGGAAAGAATAAAGGCGATGCAACTAGTTGTTGCGATAGTAAAGTGTGGACAGGAGATGCTGAATATAAAACAATTGTAGGATTACCTTCTAAAAAGAGCGATCGCAAAAGGCCTAAAATCAGTGAAAATGCGATCCGTCAAGAACATAAATTGCCTTTAAGATACACTCACCTTGGATATGAAGGAGCTTCTCCTAAGCAACTTAATAAGATCTGTTTGGTTGCTACAGCACATAGGGCGACATCTATATTTCAACAATGCATATCAGGTGCTAATTCTTATCAAATGCCGCTTCCTCCAACCATACATCGAGGTGATTTCAGCGGCATTCTAAGCAAAAAAAATCGTTAATCTGTGTTGTCACTATCGTAATTAAAGAGGTCATTTCGAAATGACCTCTAAAGTCATGTGATTTTTAAAGGAGAAGGTTTTTTTGTAAAATTTCGGATTCTCCTAGCCAATAACAAAAAATAGAGGCGGGGATGCGCATGATTTTAATCGAAGCAGGAGTGTCTAAAAAGCCTATATCATGAGCTTCTTTTGTAATGACATAACCTTGTTTTACAGAGGATTTTTGTTGGCAAATTAGTGGCGTAAAGGCGCAAAGAAAGACAAGAAAAGATTTTAGATAAATCTAGGTTTTCTTGTGCTCTGTATTAAAAAGAATCAAATTTATAGAGCCTTCTGATTCTTTGAATCGTAAGATCTCTAGAGGACCAGGAGTATGTGTTTGAAAAACCCCTATTGCTGAAGGAAAAGGTTTGACTTCAAAGGGAGGTGATTGATCCACTTGCACCATGACTTTCTCTTGTAATAACTTGATTTCCACTATGTGGTCTTGATAGCGATAGAGACCCGCATATTTGTTCCATTCTTTGGGATGGATAGGCCCAGCATTAGTCATTGTAGCTATTTCTTCGGATGTCAAAGGAGATTGAAATATAGGAAGAGTATTTTCATCAGGCCAGTGGTAAACATGGGCGATTCTACGCATGACTTCTTTTAACAAATGTTCCCCATATTCAGAGTTTGTCATGACCACTGCACCTTGGCCGTCAGTATTTGCTACAAACTGGCAACGAAACCCTAGATTTGAACCACCATGAAAAAAATAAGTAGCTGTTTCTGTTCGTTCGACGAATACACCTAACCCATTAGGAATATTTTTTGTTTGAGCGCTAAGCATGTCTTGAGCTAATGTAGCGTTAAAAATTTTAGTGTTTGTACCGGCTAGAGCTTGTTGAATTCCTAGCGCCATTTTGGCAAGATCAGTTGGAGTTGTCCATAAACCGGCGGCGGCAAGTTCTGGATAATAATTCCATTGACCTGGAATGGGAAGGCCATCTTCTTCATTGCCATGAATCGTGCGTGAATTTTCAGGGGAATAGGTGCTATCTTTCATGTTTAATGGTTTAAAGATTCTCTCTTTCACTACATCTTCAAAATTCTGTCCTGTTAGCACTTCAATGACTTTCTGAAGAATCATTGTTCCTCCGCCAGAATAAGCAAATTCAATTCCAGGTGTCTTCGCTATCTTAATCTGCTCGGAATTGCCTTTTCCCTGTAAAATTTCGTTTAAAGTAGGTGTGCTTCCTTTAAAAGCTTGGGCGTGAATGTTATTCAGTTCTTGCAATTTTTCTTTCAGCTTATGGACATGGAGCTGTTCCTGTTCATTAGGACAACTGTTTTTCAGAGTCTGCTCCAATTGCTTAATTTTAGCAGTCAATTCATTGATTTCTTGTTCGATTTCTTGCACTTTAGGGTAGCCACTAAATGAACTGACAGTTGTTCCAGCTGTATGTGCTAGCAAGTGTCGAATAGTCATTTTAGGGAGATCTCCTACTGTCAATTCGAGAGGATCAATAGAACGCCACAGCTCTTCGTCTAAGAGTGTGCTCACATCAGTATCTAAAGACAGCACTTTATTATCCATTAAGCCAGATGGACGTCCTTCTTTTTCCGCTTGTTGACATTGATAAATGAGAGAAAAAATAGTCAGAGCATTCACGGTTTTGCTAATTGAAGCGCCCTGTAACAAAACAGGCTTATTCAGTTCGCCATAACCAGCTGCCCATTCAATGACTCCATGATTAATCACGGCAATACTGGCTCCTGGGACACCCAATTTTTTCATGCGTTCTGCGATAGAAGCCGGTTGAGCAACAGTTCCTAGCAATGGAATAGTTGGAATTAATCCATTTTCTACTGCTTTTCTTTGTTCTTCTATACGAATGCGAGTAGAAGAATCCATTTCCCAAGTAGCCAAACTCACTTTGTGAGTTTTTTGGATAAGCGATATTTGAATATTGTTTATCGAAGAAATATGTCTTAAATTCCTCGTTAATTCTTTAATCGTCGTGACTTCATTTAAGCTAACATGTTGAAGAAAAAGCTCAACTGTATGTCGATCTTGAGGGTTTTTTATAAGTGGAGAATAGCGAATTCCTCCAATGGTCACGGCTTGAGGATGAGAGTGATCTGTTTCTACAAGATCAAATTGATACTGTTTCCCTTCTGACTGAATATTAAAATGATAATGACTCATATCTATGCCTTATAAGATTTTATAATATTATAATAAATCATTATTTTTATAAAATAATAAAGGTTTTATTTGAAAACTTTAAAAGTAGAATAATTAAAATTAAATTTGAATAAATTTATAAGTCTAGGGTTTTGAGAAAATTTGAGCCGCGAATAATTTCAATTCCTTTATCGATTCTTTCACGCTTCAATTCTTTCACCACTTGTATGGCAGGGATTTTGTACTTGGTAGAAAAGTAATTTAAACTTGGACTGATTTCCGCATCAGCATGCTTAACTTCAATGATTTTTTCGATTTTACTTTGATGAATAAGAGCAAAATCCACTTCTTGCCGGTCTTTTGTATGTAAGTATTTAAGGGTGTAGTTTTCTGCTTGGTAATCGATTTTAGCAAACACGTGTTTAAGCAAACAGGTAGCGACGAAATTTTCAAATTTAATGCCGTCATGTCCTTTGACAAGTCCCGTATCAAAAAAATAGATTTTGGGTTCTTTCAATAAGCTACGGGCAATATTTTTAGAAAAAGGTGTGACGCGAAAAACAATATATAAAGCTTCTAAAATCTGAATATATTTTTTTACAGTATGAGGAGAGATGGCGACATCTTCTGCGATAGATGTGTAAGAAATAGGAGATCCCACTCGTTCTCTTAATAGCTCAAATACCAATCGAATCGCATTTAAATTGTAGATATTTTCAAAATCCAAGACATCTACGCGTAGCAAGCTGTCGACATATTGAAGTCGCCAACGGTTAGCATCGATAAGATCTTGTGCCAAAAAAGGCTCAGGAAATCCTCCTCTTTCTAAAAAATGATCAATTGTATAGGGAACATGCACTTTTTCACATTCAGCAGGCGATAAAGGCATTAATCGATGAAGGAAATAGCGGCCAGCAAGTGAATCACCAACATGATTAAAAATTTCTAAACGTGCACTGCCTGTGACAAGGATTTTTTGATGAGCAAGCTTGGTATCAAAGACTCCTTTAAGGTAATTCTTCCATTTTGGCATTTTATGGATTTCATCCAAAATAATAAGTTCTACTGAGGATAACCAGGCTTCATTTAAAATGATTCTGCGGTCTTCTAAATGATCATAGGTGAGATAAATAGACGAATTAAATTCTTGAGCAACGATTTTAGCTAAAGTCGTTTTGCCAGCTTGGCGAGGACCGGCTAAAAAGACCATTTTTTTCTGTAAATCTTGTAGAATAGCTTGTTTTTGATATCTGTTCATGCCGACTATTTTGCACTGAAATGCAAAAAAGTCGAGACTTTTTTGCATTTCAGTGCAAAATAGTCGTGTGCTTATGGAGTACTAAGTTATTTTTTATCTTCAGCGACAGCAACCCCTATAGCAGAATCTGCTGCTCCATAATAGAGGAACCATTTGCCATGGAAATGTACGAGTCCTTGTGTAAACACAGTACCGTCTACATATTGACCGTTTGTTTCAAATGATTTTGTAGGTTTAAAAAAATAGTCTTTAGTACGGTCGAGAAGTTTAGTGGGATCTTTCGCATCAAATAAGGCTTGACCTGCAGCATAAGCTCCAGGACCTATATTTGGGCTCCCATTTTCCATCGCATTTTTGCCATTATAAATAAAGACGATACCTTGATCTGTGAGAATAGCAGGTGGCCCGGCTTCTGCTAAAGCACTGTCAAATTTTCCTGGGCGTGGCTCTAATAGTTTTAGGAGAGGGCCGCAACCCTCATATAAAGGTTGCCAAGCAATCAAATCATCAGAAACAGCGACATGCACACTGCCTTCTCCCCAATACATCCAATATTTTCCTTGAATCTTAGTGGCTATGAGTCGATCGTCTTCACAGCGGCAAATAATGGAGCCTGATTTGCAAAAATGTCGACCGAATGTGCCTCCATTCGCGTTCTCAAATACATATCCATGTTTCGTCCAATTGATAAGATCGGGAGAGGTAGCCACAGCTAAAAGAGCGATGTGACGGTTCCATTGCGTGTACATCATGACATACGTTCCATCTTCTTTTTCAACAATACGCGGATCTTCACAACCTCCTGGCCATTCATTGAAAAATTGATCGTCTTGTGTGGGAAAAAATACAGGAGTAGAAAGTCTTTGGAAATGAAAACCATCTGAGCTTTCAGCTATCCCTAAACGAGAGGTATGATAGCCAATCCCTGTCCCAAAATCATCTTCTGCTCGATAAATAAGATAGATTCGATCATTGTGCACAATAGCTGCCGGATTAAAAACATGCTCGCTTTCCCATGACACTTCTTTATGCTGTAAAGGACAATAAAAAGTCGTGTCTGAACAGGGAGAAAGAATAGGATTCACCTCATCTACTCGTTCAAAAGGACCTAATTGCCAGTCTGTTGAAGATTGTACTAAACTAGGACCTAACAAAAATAAAAGAGAGAGAAACCAATCTATTGTACGCATAAACCTACCGCTACTTAAGTAAAAGTTAAAAAAAGCTTACTATTTTTCTTGCTCTTTGTAAATTGAAAATATCTCTAAGCATATGATTAATCTTGACAAACCTATAAATTAAATTTTATATCCTTAGTTTTTCATTTGTGGAGATGATCATGATGAAGTATGTTTATGAATTTATTGGAACATTTTTTCTGGTATTTACCATTGGGATGACAGTATTGGCTCCTAATAATATAGGCTCTTTCGCTCCGTTGGCAATAGGATCTGTTTTAGCTGTCATGGTGTTTGCCGGAGGGCATGTATCAGGAGGGCATTATAATCCTGCTGTGTCGCTTGCCGTTTTTCTGCGCGGTCAATTACCCAAAGAAGATCTCATCAAATATTGGATTGCGCAATTGGTCGCTGCTGTTGTTGCCAGCTATTTGACGCTTTATTTTAAAGGAACACAGGGAGAACTCATTCCCTTTAATATAGTGCTAGTCTTTATCGCAGAGTTTTTGTTCACGTTTGCTTTGTGCTTTGTTGTCCTGAATGTCGCGACAAGTGCTCAAACCCAAGGAAATTCTTTCTTTGGATGGGCCATTGGTTTTACTGTTCTTGTAGGAGCTTATGCAGTGGGATCCGTGTCAGGCGGAGCGTTTAATCCGGCTGTTGCTTTAGGGATCACTATCATGAATCTAGCATCGTGGGTACATTTATGGGTGTATTTTGTGGCTAATTTATTAGGTGGAGTCGCTGCAGCGTATGTCTTTAAAGCGGCGCATCCTGAAAAAGAACATAAAGCTCCTGCAAAAGTAAAGGAATAGACAGTGACAACCTCTCATCTTTTTCGTTTAAGTCAAATTAAACCTCAAAATCAAGTCAAGGGAGGTTCACGTGTTAAAGCGACAAAAAGCAACTTTCCGGCGTTGCAAGGGATGTCTTTTTATAAATTGATTCTTCAATCCAAAGCCATTAGAGAGCCGCATTGGCATGCAAATGCAGATGAGCTAGGATATTGTTTGAAGGGACAAGTTTTAGTCTCTTTGTACGGGACAGGAAATCTAAAAGAAACTTTTTTAGTGAATCACGGAGAGGTTTTTTTTGTTCCTTCCGGTACTTTGCATGATGTTGAAAATGTCGGAGAAGAGGCGAGCGAACTCATTCTTCAATTTTCGCATGAAGAACCGGAAGATTTTGGTCTCTCTTCGACTTTTGGTATGTTTTCCGATGCTGTTTTAGGGAATACATGGAACGTATCTAGTGACGTATTTCACTCTTTTAAACGCTCAACGAAAGATGCCTTCATCGCCATTAAGAAAGAGGCGACGCCTATTTCTGAAGCCGCATGCTACGCTTCTAAGTATCGTTTTAATTTAGCCCAGTCTACTCCTTTAGTGGTGAATGAAGGGGGATCGGCCAGAATGGCTAGACAAAATGTTTGGCCTATCTTACAACGACAAGCGCTTTATGCTCTAGAACTGACTGGAGTAGGCATGCGAGAGCCTCATTGGCATCCGGAAACAGCTGAATTGGGTTATGTGCATCAAGGGAAAGGAAGAATGTCCATTCTTTCTCCCTCAGGAAATATTGATACTTATGAAATGCAGGCAGGCGATATTTATTTTATTCCCAAAGCGTATCCACACCATATTGAAAACCTGACTACAGATCCTTTGCGATTATTGATCTTTTTTGATCAACCGATGCCTTCAGATATTGGTTTCACGGCGAGCGTCAAGTCTTATTCTAATGAGGTTTTAACAGCTGTTTTACATGCTCCTCAAGATCTTTTTGCTCAATTGCCTACTTATTATGAAGATCTCTTCATCGTCAAAAAGGTGAATCCTGTGGATGATGTGAAGTAAAATATTTCTTATTGTTTAAAAACTTCTTCAATCAGCGAAGCTAGATCGGGATCATAATATTGCAGTTGAACACGTGTGGCGATCTCATTGTGAATACCATTAGGAGGACTCACAGAGCGGTTTGCATTAAAGTAACTCTGTACACCTTCTGCCCAATATTCTTCATAATTGCTAGCACTATAAGTGCGAACCCAAAGCCCTTTGGCGATAGCTTGCTGATAAGTGTTGCGCAAACGTTGATCAAAAGTGGAATCGAGATATTTTAGTGCTAGCAAATGAATGGTGTGGGCAAATTCATGAATGAAAATGCTTTCACCGAGATATCTATCATCAGGATAAGCAAGAAGATTTTCTTCTCCTACACTACTTGCAGGTCTATAAAAAGTGGCTCCTAATCCGCGTGCGCGAGCATCCCAATAACTTTTTGGAGTCAAGTCGCTATGCTCAGGAATGTCCGTTGTTTGTTCATTTTTTGACATCACCACAATTCTCACTTTATTCGCAGTCAATTTCTTTGCAATATCAGGTCGATATAACAACATTTCATGAGCAAGTCGGGCTGCTTCTATAAGTGCATAATCAGGTACTTGATTGGAGCTGACAATAGGAACTTTAGCTCCTTCCACATGCTTCTTATAAAAATTAGGAATATAACTCAATTTTGCAGGTAGAGGCGATTGGACTTGAAAAGAGGATAACTCTATTTTTTCAGGAGCAATTTGTTTTCCGGAATACCAGGTACCATAGGTGCTGGCGTTTAATGAAGAGAAACAACTTCCTGCACATAGCGCCCATATACTTATCCATCTAAATAGAATAAATTGATAATTCATATGATAAATCTCACGTAATTAATAAATTTATAATTATAATTTACAAATTATAATTTTAATTTAAATTATGATTAAAATTAATTAAAAATTGATTTTCGTTATACTCAAACTGCTGTTATGTCTTATCTTTTCTACCAATTTGGTAGTTGTCATGAAGGAATACCATGATTACCATTAATTTAAAAAATTGGTAATAAATTTATGAAGATTCCTCGTCGACCTCCAGATATCAAAGACAAGCAAATATTGTGGATGACTTCACCAGAAAAGTTTGAATTGATTCGCAAAGAGGGGAATAAAACAGAAAATGAGTGAAAGTATCGACATTGGGATATTTTGCGTCATTCGACTCCACCAGCTGGATTAACTTTAATAGAATGGTGAACTGGAATAAAGATGCATCGTCTGTTAGGAATGAAAGCTGTACCTTTATGGGATAAAAATAGAAAGGATTATTTCTTTTACAATTTAACAGATAAAATATTGGAACGATTGCATCATATTGATTTTGGAGCTGGGCTCTATTGAAATACCAGAAGCAATAGTCAATCCTCATACACGTGATCAATATATTGTACATTCTCTTATTCAAGAAGCCATTACCTCGAGTCAAATTGAAGGAGCTGCAACTATGCGTCGGGGGCTAATTGATAGATCTTGAGATAGATTTAAATTTGGCGGATTAAACAAAATAGGTTGATAATTGTGGAATTTAATTCTAGATATATTAGCTCTGTTTTTGATTTTAATAACGGAACAAATTCAATTTTTTTCGAAATAGAAAGGTTCTAATAGATAACAATTTTGTGTTTAAGATTTGAATTTTTTTAAGCGGTTTAAGCTGTTTTGCATTTAAATTCATTTCTTGGAATAATTTTTGAATACTTTCTTCTCCAAATAGTCGCATGGCCACTATTTGTCTATAAATTATGTAACAGTTTCTAGTTCTCAGAGATTAAAAGAAATTTCCAGATGGGCACAACGTGAATTTTGCCGCCCTCTGCCTCTATTTGCCCTTCTTCATTTCGGGTGATGATGGTTCCTGTCTTCAATTTGAGTTCTACCATAGCTTCATTAAGTGCGGTTACCTCGCGTGTCTTGGTTGATGGGTCTGTTAAGGATTCGCAAATTTGAAAAAGTCGCTTAGTGCGATTGGCCATTTGCACAATGAAGTCAACTTCTCGCCCATTTTTTGTTTTATAATAGCTAACTTTTAAATCATGACGCCGAAACGTTATAAAAACTAGACTTTCCAATAGATGGCCTGAGTTTACAAGTATACCTGAAGCGACTGAAGGAACCATCGCATGGTCAATACAGTAGATTTTTTTTGGATTATTTTGGATGCGAGATAGAGAGGCATCGAAAATATGCACAGTAAATAGAAAATAAGCATCCTCAAACCATTCGATGTATTCTGATACTGTCGCTTTAGGAACCTTGTGTCCTAAAGACTTTAAGTAACCTGTCAGGCTGTTGACGGAATAGGGTGCACCGATATTATCAATCAATCTATAAGCTAAATCTGTTACTGCTGTGGGGTGGGTTACATTGTGCCTCTCTACCAGGTCTCGAAAGAGGATCGAGTTGAAGTATTCCTGATGGGTTTTAATTCGTAGCGCAGTGCTGAAGCCGGCAACTTCTGGAAATCCACCCCTCTCCCAGTATTCGTCAAAAGCTTTTCTGATGACAAGCTGCCGCTTTGTTGACCAAGGACTAGTGCTATTAATATTCTTGTAGTCGAGAAACTCTCTGAATGAAAAAGGGAAAATCTCCCAGGATAGGGCGCGCCCACGCATTTGTGTAGCAATTTCTTTGGAAAGCATTTCTGCGGATGAACCGGTGATAAATACCTGACAATTTTCCGTTCGCATCAAACGATCTATAAAAGGTTCCCAACCAGGAATAGTCTGAATCTCATCGAAGAAGCAGTACACCTTCTCAGTATTCTTTTTTTCTGGGTAAAGCGAAAAGTAGGCTTCAACGACAACGTCCAATCCAGTTTGTTTGAGTGTATGCAATCGATCATCAAAGAAATTTAAATAAAGAATATTTTGACGGGATACTCCTTGATCTAATAGCCCCTGCATCATTTGAAACATGTAAGTAGACTTACCGCTGCGTCGGACACCGATGCAAATAGTGGCCTTACCACGCACAGCTTCTATTTTTAATTGCCTCGGAAGCCCTGTTTCGAGTGGCAATTCTTCGAAGTCCAAAATCAATTTTCTGAGCAATTCAAGCATAAATCAGCACCCCTATCTGGTAATAATTATTACCAAATTCAGGATAAAGTGGAAAGAATTATTACCAGTATACATAGCAAGAAGTTAGAAATGAAACTGCATTTGGTTTTGAATTTTGACCAGGAATCAAGATCATATTGAATTATTCTGACGCGATGTACGACTTATCTAAATGAATTTATTAGGATGACACAAAGCGTTTGGAGTGCGAAAGAGAACTTTTCGCACTCCAAATGCTTTGTGTCATCTTGACTTACATGCAAATTCATCATAATGCCAGAAATATTCTTCTGTCATGATTCCCAATGCGCTTCCTGTAGTTTGCAATTTCATGTTTAACTCGTTGATCTGCAATTTGTCCATCACTGAATATAGTAGCGCATAGCCTATAATATAAGATTGCCTTCTTAGGACTGGAATAGAGTCATTTGGATCAATAATATTCTGTAGAGCGTCCCAAATGTGTGCTTTAGAAACTTTTAATGCTTGACCTGTTCTTTGCTGAATTTCCTCAATCCAATCATCGAGAAAACACACTTTAATAGATTCATTCAAAAGCTTAGTTTGCAGCCAAGTGGGCAATGTGATTTTACTTTTGATTTTTTCTATTAATAATGAAATTTCATCTGATGCGATCGGTGTAAAAACTAATCCCCGTTTATAAGGAATCCCTCTAATTTCTTCGGAAAATAACTTTAATACACCGCTGACACCTATAGGACCATGTAAGACATCATAAGTTTCTTCATTCTGCGTTGTGAGCTGAAAGCTGGCTGCTCCTAAATCTAAGGCAATACAGTTTGCTTGTTGTATATCTGGAAAAACAGTTAAAAAAGTTTTAAAAGCTAAAATGCCTTCTTCTTCTTGTGTAATTAAGCGTAAATGAATGCCTGTGTCTTGTTTTAACTTTTGGAGTAGTGCTTCTCCATTTGTTGCATGGCGAAAAGCTGCTGTTGCAATACCAGCAAATTGTGTGGCTCCCTGTGCTTGCGCATCTTGCAAAAGTTCTATTAGGGACTTCAAAGCAACCTTTTGGACTTTTTCACTGAGTAATCCATTCGTACTTTCAGCCAGGTCAAGACCTAACCCTACTTTCATGACTTTGGAAAATTTGAGATGAACTTGATTTCCCGCGACTTCTGCTACCGCCAGTTTAAAAGTTCCAGAACCTAAATCAAAGGCTGCTCTTGTAACAGGCTGTGGAGTGATAAGAGTTGGAGCTACACCAATTAAAGAATGAGTTGTTAGAAACATTAATAATACCAAGTAAATAAATAATTTAAACATGTTTTTGATGTAAGATTGTTGTGGATGAATTTAAATAAAATTTAATTATTTTTATAAAATTAAATTAAAAATTCAATAAATCTGTTCAAATCACGTGTTTTGAGATGTTGCATAAATCCAAGGTTAAGAGTTGTGGACAGGAGTGGACTTCGTGGGCCGTGTGAACATAATTTAACTAGCTGAATTTATAGCATCTGAGTGGTTTTCATAAAGCTTTATGTCCACGTCGTCCACGAAGTCCACGTTGTCCACCCCTGTCCACCATTCTCAGTTTTTATCAATTATCTACCAAATTGGTAGTTGACTTGAGAAAGATTTTTTTATTAACCTTTCAAAAATTATTTTCAAAGGTCTATGCAAGGCAAGATTTTAATGATAAGTCTCATACACATAGTTTTCAAGCTTAAGGATCATTTAATGATTTTTTCAAAGGTATTTTGTTTAATGGCGTTCTTTTTGACAACTTCTTCTTTGTTTGCAGAAAATCACAATCCAAAAGTGGTTGTGGTAGGTGCCGGAATCGCCGGCTTAACTACTGCGTATCGTTTGCAACAGAAAGAAATCGACGTTCAAGTTTATGAAGCGCGCAATCGTGTGGGCGGTAGAATCCTGACGGCGAAAATAGGAGAAAAGATAGCAGAATTGGGAGGACAAAATATTACAGATGGGGGAGAAGCGGAAAATCTACGTGCGTTAATTCGTGAATGTGGGTGTGAGGTCACAAGTCATCACATCAGTCTTCAGCATGCTTATTTTAATGGAGAAGAATTTATTCCGATACACAAGCTTTTGGCTGATAGATTCTACCAAGCTGAAGATCTCAGAATTCAATTGAAAACTGTGATGCAGAAAGCTAGCAACATGCGAGAGATATTAGATGGACTATTTGATGAACAAGATCCTCTTTATAAAGCCTTGTCAGTGAGATTAGCTGCTTATGAAGGAGCTCCCATCGAGCAACTCTCTTCTTGCTATGCGGAAACTCTCTATCATATGCTATTAGGAGGGATTTCCACAGCTCATCCCAAGCAAGAAGAAAACGAGATTCATTTTGTGAGTATTCAAGGAGGAAATGCGCTTTTAACAGAAAAATTGGCGCAAAAATTGGGCGATCGACTGCATTTAAATCACCCTCTACGTTCCATTAAGAAAGCTTTAGAAGGAGGATACATCCTTACTTTTCAAAATGAGCAGCAAGTCAAAGCAGACATTCTTGTCCTTGCCATTCCTTGTTCTGTTTATAGTGACATTGATTTTGAAGAAGGAATAATACCTGTTGATCAGCTGGAAGCCATCAAAAATGTGCGTTATGGAACAAACGCAAAAATTTTGATTCCTTTTTCTCGTCCTCCTACAAAAAGAATAACGCTTCTTAACGATCGTATGGGCTGCTTTTTCGATGCTGAATGCCATATTTTGACTTTTTATTATACAGGTCAAACAAGCCAGTTTTCTGCTGATACGATTATAAATACATTTCAGCGAGATTGGTCAATGGTGGTAAAAGGCTATGCAGATCAATCCTTACCTTCATTTATACCTGAATATGCATGTGATGCCGCTTTTGAGATATATGAAGGCGCGGTGGGATATAGTTGGCCTAATGATCCCTATGTAAAAGGTTCTTACGCTTACATAGCGGCAGGGCAAGAAATTTTGCTGACTTCAACACAAATGATTCAAGGCGAAAAAGTCAAAACGCTTTTTGCGCCCATTGATGAGACTCTCTATTTTGCAGGTGAGCACGCCACTATTTTAAGCGACGTGCCGGGAACCATGGAAGCTGCCTGTGAATCAGGAGAACGGATTGCACGTTTAATTAAAAAAGTTCTCTTGCCTACTTCAAACTAATGGCTAGGCGATTCAAAGCATTCATGAGAGAAATGGATGCTGTTAAATCAACCACTTCTCTTTCTGTATAAGATTTGATGAGTTCTTCTTTTAGGGTGTCTAGATCATGATCTAAATGGGTTAAGGCTTCAACCCAATGGAGAGCGATCTTTTCCTCTTTTGAAAAAGCATCAGATGTTTGCCATGTGGTGAGCGTGTTTAATTTTTCAGGGGGGATTTGGAGTTTTTTAGCTTCTTCAGAATGAACCTGACAACAATAGGTGCAGCCATTGATTTGCGATACTCTCAAATCGACAAGGACAATCAACTGCTGATTTAACGGAGAATTTTTGAGGCTATTATAGCTTTTATGCAAAAATGAAATTGTTTCTTTTGAGATTTGAGCATAATCCATAGAGGCTTCCAGTTGCTGTTAAAGTTAGTTTGGCTGTTCGTTTAAAGATGAAACAGGAATTCCTATGATCACATAAGAAACTTCTTTAATTTTTTTAACTTTTAAGTGATTTGAATCAGGATGCAACAAGAAAGGGGGCGCCGGCCATAGTGGACGAGCGTTCTTCACTTCGGGAATAAAAGTAAATGCATGATATTTACTTGTTTGTGTTTGATAAATGCAAATGTCATTTGGATTTCGGATGAGTAAATTCTGATTAAGGGTGGTACCTGGATCTGAGCAAAAAAAGCTTTTCAAACAAGGAAATCTCATAACGCGAGAATTGGGTACTTCTAGGTCTCGACATGTCTGAAATAGCAAAATCCTTCTATTAAGAGCGATGGCTATTTTGGCTATTTCCGGATATAACCGCTTTTCATTGCGGGTAAATTTTTTACATTCACTTGGATTCAATTCTAAATTGTTTATTTGACTTGTGCGTGTTTTCAGATTGGCTATTTTTTCTTGCATCTCTTGGTCTGTAAACTGGTTTTGTGGATGAATAGCGTTTACAACAGCTCGCAAAAAACAGTCGAGAATCGGTCCTGGATAAACTTCATTTTCAAACAAAGCGCGTGTTGACGATGTGAACAAAGCAGGATAGAGATGTGCTTCTGCTTGATAATCTAAAAATTGAATGCTGCTAGAGATCTCAGGGTGATTATTGTTAACCATACAGATTTCCTTTGTTATTGAAATTTGCAAAAAATATTATAAACAAAAACCATCAATTGATTTTTGAAAAATATTATAATTAATGCTTGTTGCATTATATAAAATGACTATTTAAAAATCTATCGCTTCTTATTTATAGGCAAGGGACTTCAAAGCTTGTAACATCCTAAAATATGGGAAAATAATTAAAAATAAAGTTGGCAACCTTTCAGTTAAGTGTGCTAAACACATTTTTTTGGTGCATAAAGATCACTTTATTTTTCTTTATTTTTTAGGAGATGAAAATCGATATGAAAAAGCTACGTTACTCAATTTTTTATGTTTTTGTATTCGTATTATGTGGATGGACCTCATTGTCAGCAAGTGTTCTTTGGTCTTTTCCAAAGGATTTATCCGCAGAAGGCATATCCACCTTGCCTGTCGTCAAAGTGAATGATGAGGGAAAAGGCATTGCTGCTTGGCTAGAATTGGTGACGTCAAATACTGTTGTGCGTGCTTCGATTTTTGAAGATGGTCAGTGGTCTGATCCTATTACTTTAAATCCGCAGACTTCGCTTTCTGAGCTAGTGTTTACACATTCTGTTCAAGTTGCCCTTAATAATGAGGGTCATGCTGTCGTCGTATGGGATGAAGGTCCTTTTTCGGGACCTGTTACTATTCGAGCGGCAACATTGATTGATCATACATGGAGACCAACAGCGAATATTGCTTTTTTGCTTTCCACTCCTCTCGCTTTTCCACAAGTGGCAATCGATTCAAAAGGGAATGCGGTGGCTATTTGGCAGGAATCTCTTTTACCAGGAGTGAGAATACAGGTGGCGGCTTTACCTCATCAAGCAAATGTTTGGAGTATTCCTGTCACTATTTCCAATACTGAAATTGCAAATCAACCTCAGATTGCTGCAGGAGAAAAAGAGAATTTTGTAGGTATTTGGCTAGGAGATGGTATTCTGCGTGCACGTGCATTTACTTTTAAAGCGATTTTGAAAAATCAGTTGAGTACTGGCATTGTCAATTTATCAAGTCCTACTGCGATTGCCAACTTTCCAGTCATCAGCACAAATAAAAAAGGGCATGCGGCTGTGATTTGGTCTGAAGTCATATTACCTGCTATTAATTCATCTATAGAGACGCGGATGTTTCGTTTTAGAGAAGGTAAAATTCAGGATCTCAGTGAAATGACGATATTATCTAATCCAGCATTCATTAATACAATCCCTGATGTGAAAATTAATCGACATGGTCAAGCTGTTGCAGCTTGGCAATCGACAGTTAATTCTACAGATTTTTATGTTTTTGCAAGCATATTTAGAGATGGGAAGTGGAGACCAAGCACCCTTATATCTGACCTTACTTTTCCCTTTGCAACCTTTCCAAAAGTAGGGATTGATGGAAAAGGAAATGCAGTTGCACTTTGGGTTGGAAATGATAACGTAGAACCTGGCTTGTTTAAAGCGATCCAATCGAGTATATTTCATAAACAGTGGGATACACCTTTTCAGCTCTCAGCACCAGGTCAGAACACATTTAATCCACAAGTTGCCACTAATCGTGAAGGCGAGACAATTGCCATTTGGTTAAGAACTTTTACACGAGCAGAGGCCAGTTTCGTTCAAACTTCTCACACTAATATCAATATAGAAAGTGAATGTAGAGGTAGATAAAGAAAAGGCAGCGACACTTAAATGTCTTTAAGGGTCGTTGCCTAATATAAAGCAGACCATAAGGATAGATTAAAATGGCAACGATTAAAGCCACGATTTTTTTTTGAAAAGCGTTACTGGATAGGAACTTTTGAACGCACAGATCAAGAAGGATATGCTGTTGCAAGACATATCTTTGGTGCCGAACCATCTGATCCTGAAATACATGAATTTGTCCTTAAACATTATCATGAACTCAAATTTGGAGAATTAAAAGACCTGCATATTCAAATTCAGCGCATGAATCCCAAAAGAGTGCAACGAGAAGTGCGTCGTGAAATGGAAAAAATGAAGGAAACCGCAAAACCTTCCACTTTAGCGCAAGATTATATGCGAGAAGAAATCGAAAAGAAAAAGAAAGAGAAAAAAAGTATTTCTAGCGCTGAAAAGCAAATACGTAAAAACGAGCAATTTGCCATCAAGCAGCAAAAGAAAAAAGAAAAGCAACGCGGACATTAGAAAGACGAATAATACTAATGTGCAGCTCTATATCGCTGATAAAAGTTATCCACCAAAGCTGCTATAAGCGAAAGAGCGGCAATAGCTCCTCCGGTAATAGCTGCATATAGAGAAACTTTCCATAAAACAGGCACAGAGACAAATGATACACGATGCACTGTTAATATATACTCCTTTTAGCTGAATCCTGGAATTTTGGGCTGCGTCAAAGCCCCGCGATTGAACAAATCGCGTCGAGGGTTATATTGATTTAATATTACCCTCGACGCGATTTGTTCAGTCGCGGGAGCTTTCACGCTAGCCCAAAATTTCCAGGATTCAACTGGAAGGAGTATATATTTATTAGCTGTCAAAAGCTTCGTTACTGCATCCGCAATAATGTTACTGAAAATAATCCTGGAGCAAGCAATAAGACTAGTGACTGCTACCGGCACTAACGCAATTCCCAGTCCAATTGCAATCCTGTATAACTTATGTTTTGAATATCCATTTTAATTTCTACCTTGTTGATAATACCGTTATCCTTTGGAAAAGGTGAACTTTTACCTCTCGTTCTGCATGGTTTTTTTATATCTGGGATGGTTTTGCCAGGTTTCCATATCCTTCTTAAGTCCGGGATCTCTATTCTGATAGCCTAATCCCACTAGGACAATCGTTCCCGGATACCTGATCAAATTCACCCACGATTTGCTTTCTTTTATTCTTTTGTAGAAACTTAGTACTCTATCTTGCATCTTATCGCAGAGTTGAGGATTTCTTTCTATTGCTATCACAATATTCGCATAGTGTGTGAGATATTCGTTAGCCCTTGCTTCCAACTTGCCGAACAAAGGTTGAGGGGTGGACAACGATGTTGTAACGAATTCATTTATCAACTCCCAAAATATGTTACACATTAATTCTTGATAGATCAGCGGCTTGTTTAATGCCATGATTTCGGTTTGATTGATGACTATCTGCGCTATGAGGGCGTGAAAGTCTAAGTAGAGCGATGTTTTTAAGTCATTTGTAGCTGATTTCAGTTCAGTAAAGCCCTGCAGAACCTCATGGATCTTGTTAATGCATAACGGAGCATCTCCGAATATCGCAAATAATTCGATAATGGAAGCACTTAAGCAATTGAGGGCTTTAGAACGATTTTTACCTTCAAAGGAATCGATGTGCTTACTCATCAAATCGATGATTTTGATGTTTTCTTCCTTCAACTGGTTTTTAATTAGTCTAGAGATCTCTGCCTTGCGTTGATTGAGATCTGTTGGTTGTGCCCATATTTCCTTCATTTTAGCAACGAGGGGGGCGTAATCGCACATTCTATAGCACAGAAGATGAGGAATGCGTTTTTGGACAGCGAGCACCATTTTTTTAAACTCCGGAAGGATAGCCTCTGTGAGTTCTTCGGGAATCTTATCGTTTTCTTTTAGCTTTCTCTTAATGGTTGCTGCATCTAAATCAGGTTCGTCCTTTAGAATTTGATCGTAACGAATTAACCAATCTGCGATCAATTTTTTACGCTGATTTGGGGTTGGGTACCATATCTCCCCTGAAGCACATGTCAATAAATTTACGAGCATGTAAGGTGATGATAGGTTCAATTCCTTGACAGCTTTAGCCAACATATGGCCAACGTAAACTGCCAACGTGGAAGGGTTGCCGTTTACGGCAAAGTTCACTCGGTTGCAGTTATTGGCTAATTGATTCATTATGCCCTTAGCAAGATGCTCTTGGAAGAACGCATCGAGTATATCTAGAATAAAATATTTCACAGCATTATTTGCTTTAGAAGACTCTATAATACCTGTGGAAGCGATCCAATGGATGCATTCAACATATTGCCGAGGTTGCATATTGGAGAGATCTCTGTTAACGAGGAAGCGAATTATCTTCTCGTGTCCTTCGAGAGTGATATGCTGTACGGGCCATTTCTGTAGATTGTCAAAAAACAGTTGGAAAAGTGCTTGCGTCTGTGGATCAGTATGATCGGATAAATTTACCAAATCAAAAAGATATTCTAGCAACATGCAGCGGTTTTTTACTTGTTTTTCGTTCTCTTTCATGGAAGTGATTTTCATCATGAAGAGGTTGATGAGCTGTTGCCTACCATCGGATTCTAGTCCCAAAGCAAAGAGAGCTTTCAGATTTCCTGCTTCAGTATATCTTTCCAGACAATAGCTGACGTAGTCCAGATAGAGTTGCCAATTGTTTGTTTCTTTGACATCTGCAGCTAAAATACTGACAACCTTAGATAAGGCTGAATAAGAACTTTTAAGAAGGGTGTGATCCTCATATCTGAGTGCGGAAACAAGGAGGGTGCGGCCCAGTTGTGGAGCTCTTTGCAGGTGTTCTATTAGTTTTTTATTTCCACATGAAGACTTTTTCCATAGATTGTAAAGCTCTTTAGCTGCTGTATCTTCCTCTTGCTGTGAGGCAAGAATGGGAAGGATAAGGTCCCACGTGGCGTCGTCTGGAGTATTAGCTTTTCTTTGGCAGCGAGCGTTAAGACGTGCTAGCGAGATAGGTTGTTCCTTCAAAGCATCTTCTACAGTGAAAGGATCGTTTTCAGAAAGATATGTCGAGATGTTTTTCGGAAGGTTTTCCCATTTGGAAGTTTGTTGTAAAATCTTTCCTTTAATGTGTTTTGATGCTTCAGAAAAGATTTTGATCAGATAAATATCATCTAGATTTGTGGCATCCTTTGCGGACAGCAGGCGTCTGAAGTTACAGAAAAGCTGCCAAGCGGCATCACCCGAAGCATCATTTAGAAGTTGTTGAGCAATCTGCAAACAGATATGAGAATCTCTTTGAGTTTCGATATGTTGACGGAACAGCCATTCCAGAGCTCTTTCACGAGATTCATTGGTGCGTGGTGCATGGTTCATCCATAGTTTACATAGCTCGAGCTGCATACCTTGTTTATCATTGAAAATCAGCTCTACTGTTTCTGTTGCATCATCATTTATAAAGCTTGTACGTAATGCATCGACATAGACGATGCTATCTTCTGTAGATAGCTTTTTCTTATGTGTTTGGAGTACTTTCAGGCTTTGCAAGGTAACCTCTTTTTTCAAAGACGTTATCAGCATCTGCTGTTGTTCAGTTCCGCTGTAGATCATCATCGATGCGACTTCACGCCGTTTTTCAACCGAATCGGCAGGGATTAATTCGACAAATGCTGAGATGACTTTGTTCCATGCTTTTTTTTGTGCAAGGGTTAGCTCTTTCGTCCTAATGAGAGTGGCGATTTCTAATGCTTTCAAATCCTTTTCAGCAGCAAGTTTGTGGAATAGAGGAAGAAGGAGAGTCTCTTGAAATCCGCGTACAACCAATGGGTTGTTTTGAGCAATAACCAGGAGATGTTGAGCGATTTCTTGGGGTGGAAGAGCTTCTTCTTCTAGCTGCTCTTGCAATACTTCAAGTGCGAGTGAGGGGCAAGAGACTCTTTCCGCAAAGGTGCGTGTTTCTTCGAAATTGAGTAGGTTGTGTTGATGGCATGCTTGGACCAACTTTAAGAGACGTTCCTTATCAACATCAGCATTTGCAGTATGCCGCTTTGCCAGCTCTTTCAAAACGAAAAGCAATGAAGGACGAATATCTTTCAACACATCAACCAAATAGGATGCTTTCTGCCAGCATATACCGCACTCTTCGTTTGACAATGCATCTAGGTTAAGCAGCGGCAGCCATTTTTGCAGGTGGAGGCGGCTAAAATTAGATGTGCTCATGAAGATGTTTTTAGCACATTTCTGTTGCTGCTGTTCATTCATGAGTGACTGATGTGTTGTGAGCAGTTGGACGATCTCTTTTTGCTCTTTATCAGTCGGAGAGTTAGCCAGTACTTTATTGAGAGGTTCCAATAGGGCATTCATACGGCTATTCAACAACGGTTGCAGACTGTTGAAGTTTTCGGTTGTTAGATGTGTCAGCTCCGTTAGGATGATTCGGCTTTGTTGTTCACTAAAATTGGGAGGATTTCCACTCTGTAGGAGCGTTTTAATAAACGATACTATTAAGAGTTGCTTCTTTTTCGAGCTGATTTTGTAATTGTTGATGTTAAGGTGTTTCAGCAATTGATCGGTTAACTGAGTGCGCAAGTTTTTCCAGTTGTTGGGTAGTTTGTCACAAAGTTCGGAATAAATCCGAAATTCTTTTCGTGTCACAACTTCCTTAGTACAGAAGGCATCGATTTCTTTGCGTACTTGAGGTTCAAGCCCCTTCAGCGAAGAATCTTTTTTAGATAGCTTTTCGATGATAGATTGAACCGGATCAAGTTCCTCCTCTTGAGGGACTACTTCCACCACAGGAACTTCAACAACTTTCTGAATCTTCTGTTTTACAACCTCTCTTTTCGGTTCCTGCACGATCTCTTGCGATTTTACACTTTCTTTTGCTCGAGGAATGTCTTGCGTTGTGTGATCTTTTGTGACGATATCCTCCCGACTAATTTTCTTTTCTGTTGAAGATTTTCCTACGACAATATCTTTCCAACTAGTTTGCTTCTGATTTGACATATAAGCATAGGTGACGGCATCATCTAGCTCTTTCAACTCGAAATCAGCTTCAATTTGAATGATATGGCAAAGATCGAGCAGTTTCTGGTTTTTTGTACTCTCTAATTTGGGAAGGGCATTCAAGCACAAGCATAATTGAACTTGCTTGTTCTTATGTGCTTTCCAAAATGCGTATAACATCGCTGTTGCACAGAAGTGATAATAGGGATGTTTTTGACACAGCCATATCTCCGCATGCTTCAGTACTTGATTGGCGTCGAAAGATTTCCATATACGGAGA
Organism: Parachlamydiaceae bacterium; assembly: GCA_030147755.1. GTDB lineage: Bacteria > Chlamydiota > Chlamydiia > Chlamydiales > Parachlamydiaceae > JASBUW01. The sequence goes on along the minus strand of JASBUW010000162.1, from coordinate 4,106 downwards.
TCATCCTGAAGGATGCATGAATCATCTGACCACTTTTTATGCGGCAAGTTGTGAAGCGAAATAACGTCGATGGCTTCTTCTAAGAGGAGATCGAGATGTTGTGCCGGAATATACTCATCGATCGAATTGCCTATTATTTCGCAGATAGAGCGGAAATGAAGCTTAAACTGTGCATAGGCTGAAACAGAGGCGTCGAGCTTAAGTTGAAGAGCCGGCTGTTTTTCGTAAGAGATCATGGAGACATTAGAATCTTGACTTGCTTCACTTTTAGAAGACTGAAATCCCAGTTTAATCAGTCCACCAAAAATCCAAGACGTTATAATAAATTGCGATGAGATTCTACCTTTCACGCGCAAATTTGCAAGAGGGTGAACTTGGTATTCATCCACTAGCTTGCTCCACATTCTGTTAATTTGACGGTCAATAGCCTTATCAAATTTTTCGCACAAAGCAAATTCCAACATCATCGCCGCCGCGACTTGCATTCTAGTGGGATTGTGAATGACTTTTTTCGTTAACTTTACTACGCCGTTATAAGTGATGGACGCTAGCCTATAGGGCTCTTGTACCTGTATTTGCACTAACTTTCCAAGGAGGTGTTCATCACTGCACCAGCCGTTCAGCAAGATTTCTTCTAAATAAGAGAATATAGCTTGTTCGTTGTAATGAGCATTTGGACGTTCGTTAATAATGCTATAATGGTGTTCGAAAAGAGCTTTGAGAACATTACATCCGTCGCTTTGTACGTAGGCTGTGAGTTTAGATTCATCGATACGCCCCTTCTCATCATACTGGATGGATTCCGGTAAAATGACGATGTGAAAATTGGTTTTATTGAAAAGTGTATCTTTGTATTTGTTTCCACAAGTTATGTTGACATTCTTCTGATTTGGACCGGTTGTCTTTACCCCTGTGTAGATGAATCCTTCTTCCATCTCTTCATATCTAAATGGCTTATAGCCCTCTAACATCCCTGAACTCAGGATATAATGTACCCGTGCTTCACTATCCATAGAATCGCATTCGGGATATAGCTTAGATAATTCCTCATGAAGGGCATTGGTGAGCTCCTTTACCTGCTCCCAAGTAGTACACGGAGCAACAATACGGTAACCAACGGATATTTCAGGAGGCCTTTTACTTCTCTCTCCAACGATTGCAAGTTTTGCTTCAGGAACAACAGCTGCAGCCTGCTGAAAAAGGCTATCGACCCAATCGGCATTAGCATGAGAGATAGGATCCCTCCCCACGAGGTGGATCCCTTCAGGACCAATAGGAGTTCCCATTGCTTTTGCTGTAGCGATTATCGCGCTGAGAAATACACCAAATCGCATATGACGTCCTCCAACTGAAATTTGTGCGTTCAGCTGTTCGGCGGCATAGGCTGTGATCCAAGGATCCGAAAGGTGGTTGAATCCTTCCGCTTGGGAAATTTGGGGAGATAAATTGCAGTTTTCATCACACACGCCACGCTTTTGAAGCACTCGAAGTTGACGCTCAACTCTCGTCCCTGCGATGAATGTGTCTTGAGTATCTTGAGTAGAGGAAGGGATAACAGGCGTTTGTATGGGAGCCGGTGTCAAAGTATTTTGATTGCTAGATCTATAAGTTTCTAAATTATTCATTTTAAAACCAAGTTATCAATTATATTAAAATTTTATATATGAATTTATGTTTAATCTATTAATTTATGTGATTAACTATTAAAAGTGAATAAAAATGTTTCACCTTAAGTGTTTATCAATAAGATCGTTACAATAAAAAGGAATTGCATCAGGAGTTTTTAATTAGAAAGATTTGACAATCATTAAATACTTCCTATCTTGCCGCTTGCGATCTTGCACATCCTGTTCTTTTATTAAAAGGACAACAGGATGTGCAAGATCGCAAGCGGCAAGATAGGAAGGATAAATAATTTGTAGTTTGTAGAGTATTTCTAATTAAAAATCCCTGGAAATTGCATGAAGAAATCATTTGATTGATGAAATAAAATAATAATTGCCATCGATCTCTGAAATCGATAACTCACTTACCACTATCAATTAAATGCTTATCCCATTCCTTTTGAAAAGAATTCCAAAAATCACCTACACTGTAGTATAATTCAATTGATTCCATTTTGATCTCTCATGGTAAACATTTGTTTATGGGTATGAAATGAGATTTTTTGATCAGTCGCTCAGTCGATTTCCTTTAGCATCTGTTTCTGATTATCGTTTAAAGGCACAAAAACGTATTCCCACTCCACTTTTTGATTTTCTTGAAGGCGGAGCATTTGAAGAAGTCACAATGCGAAAAAATCGTGAAGATTTCCAATACATACAACTTAAGCGGCGCGTTTTAAAAGATGTTTCAAACATCAAGATGGAAATAGAACTATTTGGACAAAAGATCGCATTTCCATTGATTTTAGCACCGGTAGGATTTGCCGGAGTCTATGCTCGTAGAGGAGAAGTACAGGCTGCTCAAGCAGCTGTAAAAGCACACATTCCTTTTAGCCTTTCTACTGTTAGCATCTGTTCCCTTGAAGAAGTCGCACAGCAGACTTCAAATCCTTTTTGGTTTCAATTTTATCTGTTCAAAGAGCGCGAACATTCACTAGAATTGTTGCAAAGAGCACAAGCAACTCATTGTCAAGTTTTATTACTGACGGTCGACCTTCCTGTGGCAGGAGCTCGTTATCGTTATCAACGTAGTAGAAATAGATCGCGCATTCAAAATTTTTTCGATGCGATGATGCATTTCCCCTGGTGGATGGATGTGCATTTACGAGGAGGACCCTTGACAATGGGAAATATTCCTCAATCTGCTCCTCCCTTACATAATTTGTCAAGTATGCGCAAGTGGATGGGTACTCAATTGAATCAAAGCTGTTCTTGGAAGGATTTTGAGTGGGTACGCGCTCATTGGAAGGGTAAAATTTTGATCAAAGGAATTTTAGATTCTGAAGATGCTCGTCTAGCTGAAAAAATGGGTGCTGATGGAATTGTTGTTTCCAATCATGGAGGCAGGCATTTGGATGGGACTCTTTCCACGATTAGTGCTTTGCCTGCTATTTGTGAGGCAGTCAAAGGGCATTTACCTATTCTATTGGATGGAGGGATTACGAGCGGTCTCGATATGGTGAAAGCGTTAGCAGTAGGTGCAGATGCATGTATGATAGGGAAACCGTGGATGTATGGGTTAGCAGCCTATGGTGGAAGGGGAGTGAGCGATATTTTAACCATCTTACAGAATGAATTAAAAATCGTCATGGCACATCTGGGGTTGTCTTCGATTAAGGACATTCATCATGATTTACTTGTTAAGCATTCATTTTTTTGAAAGAATGCAAACAACTTAAAAGAGCAATTATATCGAGATGAATATAGAAATAGAAAATGCATCTTTTTTAAAACAGGATCATCTATACTCCTTCCAGGATTCAACTGGAAGGAGTATAGATTTGTTATGGGTGGAAAAATTAATCTATCAGCCAATGGGATTAGTGATTCAGAATTTAAAAATAGAAGATGAAAGCGCAGATTATGGAGCAGCAGATTTTGAAATCAATCAGCGACGCATTAAATTTCGTGTAGGAAAAATCACACCTACAAAGACCGGACAATTTGTCACCTTTTGGAAGCGTATAGGTAAAGGACCCATTCTACCTTACGATCTTGACGATCCTTTTGATCTACTTGTTGTGAATGCAAGTTCTACAAATCATTTTGGGCAGTTTATTTTTCCTAAACACGTGTTAGGTGAAAAAGGATTACTATCAACAGGAGAAAAAGAAGGAAAACGAGCCATGCGAATTTATCCACCGTGGGATAAAGCGGATAATACGCAAGCTAAGAAAACGCAAGCGTGGCAAACTCAGTATTTTTTTGAAATTCAAGAAAAAATAGATATTGATTTTGCAAGGATGCAATATTTGCTTAGCTTGTAGTTTTATCACATAAGTTAAAAAAGTTTTTTACTATTAAACTTCTTTCAAAACTTAAAGGTGATTAAACACAAAGACACAAAGACTCTAAGGCACGAAGAAATCTACAGGATGCCATTTATGATTCGTGAAACACCATCTTTTACATAAGGGGCTCCGAAATTCACTAAAAGTCCTA
>JASBUW010000150.1 GCA_030147755.1 Parachlamydiaceae bacterium | reverse complement strand
AATGGGTAGCATACCCACAGTTCCCTTCGGTCACTGTGGGCTTCATTCAGACGCCCTATCGGGCTTAGCGGCATCGTTATCAATCAATTATTACATCTTAAGTTTTACCATAGCCAAACATTTTGCGTAAGGTGAGTTATTAAGAAGCTCACTAATTTCATCGAGAAATTTACGCATTGTCCTTTTCCATTTCAGATTGAATTTCTAGTCGCTTGCGAGCCCGTTTGATGGCTCCATGTAATTTCTCTTGTAAAACTTGCTTCGGTGGCAAGTCAGTAAGATATTCGGCAACATGGATGCCAGAACGACCTAACTCGCGCAATTCGATGCGTTCGTCTCTTTTTCCTGCACAAAGTATTAACCCTACGGGGGCCTTTTCACCCGGACGTCGTTCATATTTGTCTAGCCATCTCAAATAGAGTTCCATTTGTCCCTTGTACTCTACCTTAAAATCTCCGAGCTTGAGCTCAATTACAACAAGCCTTTTAAGTCTTCTGTGGAAAAATAAAAGATCAATTCGAAAATCTTCGCCATCCACAACAATGCGCTTTTGCCTAGCTACAAAGCAAAAATCAGCTCCAAGTTCCAATAAAAACTGCTCTAGTTCCCTCATGATTGCGTCTTCGACGTCTTTCTCCATATATCGGTCATTGAGATTCAAAAATTCCAAAATGTACGGATCTTTGAAGACAATGTTGGGGGTCATTAGATCCTCTTTACGTAACTGCTCTATCTCAGCCTCGATAACCAACTCGGGTTTTTTGGATAATGCCGTTCTTTCGTAGAGCATGGAATCGATTTTTTTGCGTAAAGTTCGGACATTCCATTTTTCTATCCGACACATCTCTGCATAGAAATCACGCTTTAGGGGTTCTTTGATTGGAAGTATTTCGACAAAATGACTCCAGCTCAATTGTTGCGACAATGTCGTAACAATTTGTTTGTCTGGAAACAACTCTGCAAATTTCAACATTCTGCTAAGACTTGATAAGGTAAAACCTTGTCCATATTCTTTTGTCAATTCCTGCGACACTGTCGCAAGAATTTCTTCCCCATATTCTGCTCTCTTTTTCTTAAGAATTTCAGAATGAATACGACGACCTATCTACCAATTAAGAGCGATAAGATGGGTATTAACAACCGAAGCTACGGATCGTTTGGCTTGATCGATCATATTACGCAGGTCTTGGAGTAAATCAGTTTTTTTAATAGATGGCTTGGAGTTTTTTGCCTTTATTAGGCTGCCTTGTTTTTTCATACGGAAACTTCCTTTAATATTTGTTCATTACGATGGATGTGCGCTATCCGCTTTTCAATCGATTCTCCAATAAATCGTGTAGAGTTGGCATCAAGATGGGAATAGTGATCAGTCATGCGAGAAGAAGAGTGGCCTAGTTGAGCACGTAGCTGTGTTCCCGAAGCTCCTAATTCACCTCCAACAGAACAGAAATGATGCCTAAGCCCATGGAAAACGAAGTTTTCGATGTTTGCTCGCTTTAAAGCCGTATGCCACGCCTTCTTAATGTCAATCTTTCCAAAAGCAGTTTTACTTGCAAATACCAGCGGTTTTCTTAAGTCACGGCATTGATATAGTTTTTTTAACTCTTGAATTACACTGTCGACCAATCCCACTCTTCTTGGCTGGCCATTTTTTGAATCTTTGATATGAGCAATGCGGTTATCAAAATCAATCGCATCCCAATTTAAATTTAGAATCTCACTCTTTCGAGCTCCTGTCGTTAAGGCCATTAAGACAAGGCAGTAAAGATAAGGGCTTTGGCTTTGCCGGCAAGCCTGAAGCAACCGAATATCTTCACCTTCAGCGAGTGCGCGCCTTTCCTTTGGCTTTGACTTTAGCTTTAATAGATTGAGACAAGGATTCTCATCAATCCAACGTAGGTTTTTGCAGGCAAAGCGAAACGCTCCACTTAAGGTGGAAAAATAGCGATTGATAGTAGCGGGATTAAGCTTGGTATTATGTCTTGTAGGAATCTCCAATAATTTCCTACGTTCTTTAAGCAATAGCTCGGGAGTAATGTAAGCAAGAGCATATTTCCCAAGGGCTTCTCGGAAATAGTTGAGCTGCCTTACTGAATCTTTTGCTGCTTTATGGTGATCAATAACCGCATCTTTGATATAGAGATCTATTAGATTAGCGACAGTTTTCTCTTGGGCTCTATTTAGAGTGTATTGACCAAGCTTGATCTTTCGCTCAGTATCTCTTGCCCAATCTTCGGCTTCTTCCTTTCGGTCAAAATGATCACAAACTGTGGGGTGATTTTTAATTCGGATGACGGCGCGCCAACCTTTGCCGTCTTTTCTTTTGTAGATGGATGCCATCTTAAACCTCTTGTTAGTTTTGGTTTAAGCGGCTGGTTGGTGCTGGTAAATTAGTTTTTCACCGCACCGTTTTTGCACCGCTGAGCAAAATTTTAATTTGAAACCGATATTGATTCAAGCTAAATTATGCTCATAGATGCTTGTAAGGATTGCCCAAAGCCGGAGTCGAACCGACGACCTTCGCATTACGAATGCGCTGCTCTACCAACTGAGCTATTTAGGCTTGTACTATTAAAATAACATGGTTTTTACTTTTTTTAAATTTCTTTTAACCAGTCTTGTGTCGTTAAACGCTGCTCTATTCCTGATAAACGCACGCCTTGCTGTGTGACCGTTTTTAGAATGACGACATCCGATCCATAAATCTCGATTTGCTTACGTGCACGTGTCACCGCCGTGTAGAACACTTCGCGTCCAAACAGCTCTGCGCCTTCTGGTAATACCAGAATCACATGATCAAATTCACTTCCTTGACTTTTATGAATCGATAAACAATACGCATACTCATATTTAGGTAACAAGAGAGCAGACAAACGACGTACTTCACCTTCTATTTGACGCGAAGGAAAAAAAGCATAGTCTTCTAATCCAATCGGCTGCAAAGGCAGTTTTCTCAACAAAACACCTGTTTCTCCATTGAATAAATCTTGGTGATAATCATTAGAGACTATCATAATAGGAATGGCGATCCAGCCCTTTGAAGGTGCTTTCTGAGAGATTTGTTGCCAAATCAATTGATTGAGTGCTTCCACACCAAATGGTCCTTTACGCAAAGGTGAAAGCAAGCGAATGCCATGAAATAAATTAAGCAATTCATTTTCTTTGGGCTGTTCTTTGATGAAACTCGGAAAAAGCTTTAAGGTGTGCGATAGCAAATCACGCTGTGCTTCTTTTTTATCATGCGCTAACTCAAAACGCTTAACACCTATTTCTAATGGCTGATTTAAATAATTCAAAACGTCTTGGGATCGCCCTTGATTAATGAGCTGCGCAAAATCAATTAATGTTTTTAGTTCGGCACGCAAACAAGTCCTCAATTGCGTACAAGGAAAAGATAAATGCGGATAAGTTTGCTGCAAATGAATCAAATCGACAAATACGCTCCCTGCTTCTACAGAGGGTAATTGATGCTGATCTCCCAGTAAAATTAAGCGTGAGCCTGGTTTAAGCGATTCAAACAAACAAGCCATCATGCGTACGTCAATCATTGAGCTTTCATCCACGATAATTAAATCAGCGCTTAATCGTACACTTCGCTCTTGTCGACGAGATGGTTTTATATCTAACAATGCATGCAGTGTTTTCGCTTGTATAGCTGGAAATGCTTCTAGTGTGGAAGCAACACGGCTGAGACTTCTTTGTAAATTAGCTGCGGCTTTGCCTGTGGGCGCTGCTAATACAATTTGGCATTTTTGTTTTTGCTCAGCTGAAAGTTGACTCCAAAACACTTTGATGAGATGTCCGGCGGTGTAAGTTTTTCCTGTACCAGGTCCTCCTGTAATCAGTGTCAAAGGATTTAAGCAACCTTGTAGAATGGCTTGTCCTTGTTCTTCTAATAAGATTCTCTCCTGGCATAAAGCTGTCACTGCTTGTTGAACACTTGTACGATCTAATGCTAAAGTGGGAGGTGTTTGCAGATGCTTTTTGAGAAATTTCAAAAATAACGTTTCGAAAATCCAGTTGCGTTGCAGATAAAAATCATTTCCTTCTCGACAAATGGGTGCATGCGGAGCAGATGCCATTTGATGATCTAAAGTGGTGACTAATCCACAAGGAATTTTCTGTGCGCCTTCTAAAATCAAATGTGTGAGTTGTTGCGCTTCTTCCACACTTAAAGGTTGTCCTTCTTCATTTTGCCACAAGTGCATAACAGAGGGATTGATCTCCTGTTCTGTGATGCGTACACATAGATGTCCTTCTTTTGCTGCTAAGGCAATATGACAAAGGCATAAAGCCACCTCTTCGCCTGCTTCCGGATAATTGCGCAACAAACGATGCGTTAACACATAATCTAAATAAGAAAGCCTTTTTTGAGCTAAAAGAAGCTCTAAAAATGGCCAATGTATAACTGAACCTTCCTCATTCAATAACCATGGTGTGCGCTGATAAGCATCGGCAAATCCTGTTTTAGCAAAACCTCTTTTGAGCATAATTGTCAGCCTGTAAAATTAATTTTATAATTTTCATAAGGCTGACAACAATACCAAAAGAGGTTTTTAAAGAGTAATTTTTTATAAAAATTTTTATAAGTGCTTAATATCCTGAATGTTGATTTAAAATTGCATGTCCTCTAATTGAGTTAGCATGCTATTTAAAACAAATTGCATGCGCCTATCTAAAGGACTCAGTTTCTCTTTTACGCTCTTCCAGTTCGTTCCACAATTGGGAAATGTTCTCTCATAGGATTCTACATCGATATCGCATGCTCCATAATAGGGATGAAACATCGAGAGCAAAGCAGCTCCTTTTCCCACTGAAACCATAATGACAGCGTTTTCCCATTGCGGAAATTCTTCAGGCTTCTTTCCTTGTCTTGCCAATTCAGAATGTAGATAACGTGCTAATACTTTGATTTTCTGTTGATTGTTAGAGTGCTGCGGTACAATGAAGCTGCCTCCTCCACTTAGATAAATCGTACATTCATTTTTTCCATCTGTGACACGCACAGCATCAGAAAAAAAACCCACTTTATATTCGGTTCCAGGATAGGGACAGAGCGGTCCATGAGTTAATCCTTGAAAAAGAGGAAGATGCGTCTTTTTGATCACCGGATCTCGTTTCACTGGTTGCTCTTCATGCACATCCTGGTATTTTCGCCATTGCGATACCCAATAGGCTGAACCGCAATTGAAATAGCCTCTTCCACCTTCTTCGAAGAATTTATCTTTGATGAAAGTTGTTTCGGCAATCGAAAAAACCTTATCCAATCGTGTGCTTTGTCCAGCGGGAATCACCAACAATGTTTCTTCAGGGCTTTCTTTTAAAGCATCGACAAGCTGCTCTCCCGCAATCGCCGTGACTTTCCACGTAGGTTTTCCTTGCGCCTGCCTATATTGATTGAGATAGTTGAACATATCGATGCGCTTTACAATATTCTCTTTGTAGGGTCCGAATAAGGGATGCGTTTCATGTCCTTTATACACAATAACGCGCTGAATAGGCGGTAGATATCTTAAGAGGCTGTTCATGCTTCCCTCCTTTTTCTCCACGCAGCAGTCAATTGAATGGCTAAAAAATTCTTGATCATGTCTGAAGGCAGAAAGAACAAGACGCCTTTCATCCAAGCGCATGAGATGCCAAAAAGTGGAATCAACCAAACCAATCCAAAGGCATAAATCACCGCTTGACCACATAAAAGAGCGATCCACGGGGATCTTGTTTGCGCGAGTTTAGCTGTCAGATAAACCGCAAGGGGAAAACTAATTAAATAGCCTCCACATTTTCCTACTATCCATAAAGGATTCGCTTTGCCACCAAAAACAGGCAATCCAATCGTCGCACACAATAGATAGCACAGAACCGAAGCCGCCGCTTGTTTAGGCGATTGCGTCAATGCCAAAATAAACACAGCAAAGGTCTGCAAAGTAAAAGGAACAGGATAGAAAGGAATCCTAATGAATGAACAGACCGTGATTAATGCGCATCCCAAGCAAGTTAAATACAAAAATGCTTCACGCTCACTAAATCTTTGTTGATTGACAAGTTGCTCCATATTTCCTCCAAGTTTTTTCTTAAAGCACCAAATGTAACGACATTTTTATGCTTTTTTCCATGAAAAAACTTGTGCTTTTTTGCAAATTAAACTAGAAAGTAGGTTAAAAAAGACAAAAATCGAAATCTAAAGACATTATCTCGATCATATTAAACCAGATAATAGGTTGATTTTTTATGCTCAAATCATTGGTTGGTTGCCATAGCGTGGAAAAAATCTTGCTTTATTTATTAGTAAACGAGACATGCTATGCGAGTCAACTCCAGCGACTACTGCGCATGTCTTTAACACCTCTACAAAAAGCGCTCATACGTCTTGAAAAAGGAGGAATCCTAACAAGCTATTACGAAGGCAAAACACGCCTTTACCAATTTAATCCAAATTATCCCTTTTTAGATGAATTAGAGAAGCTTTTGACCAAAGCTTTTACTCTTTTGCCACCTCAAGAAAAGAAAAATTATTATTACATCGCTTATGCAGGGCATCGAGATCGCAAACAACAGCACGAACTTCTAAAACTAATCTGGGACCACTTAAAAACCGTCAGTCAAGTGGCACTTGTGGCAAAATCGCACGCTCGCTCTGCAGAGTGCTGGATTCGTAAAGGCAAGGGAACTGTGCAAGTGAAGCACGAAAACAACACCCTCATCTTCACAGAACAAGGGCAATGGAAGCAAGAGCAAGAGCAAGGGCAAACGCATAATTACAGTAATCGTTTTCGTTGGAATTGGGATCGCCTAGAAGGCATGCTCTCTTTAGAGCACTTGCGTTTAGGAGAAAATCATCCTGTTTTCCTCTTCCATCTCATTCCAACCGAAAGCAATTTATTAGAGTCAGTCCATTCTCATTTATGTGGAGAAGACACGTATTTTGGCTGGCTAAACTTTAACCCTCTCTTTTTGCAGCTCAAATTTAGAACTATCGGTCCAAGAAAAAACGAAGAACTCGAGTATATTTACACTTAAACAATTATGGCTATTACTTCGGTTATAACCTAACAATTTCTCTGATTTTATTCGGTTGCAACCAAATAATTTTTCGTTTATTATTAGGTTAGAACCGAATAAATAGAGGTAACCTTGAATAAACTTTTTGATATTCAACAAATTATTATAGGTCAATTTGAAAGGCGTCCTTTCTATGATAGAGAGATTTTCAAAAAAATTAATCTCGACAATTACATTACAGGAATTGTCGGGTCTAGAGGGATAGGGAAAACCACCTTTTTGCTTAAACACGCCATAGAAAAAGGCGCAAAAGAAGGACGTGTATTATATGTATCCGCGGATAATCTTTATTTTTTGGAGAATCCTTTAATCGAGCTTGTGGATCAACTTTACAAACAAACAGACGTTCGGCTGTTGTGTATTGATGAAATTCACAAATATCCTAATTGGAATCAAGAACTGAAGAATATTGCGGACACTTATCCAGAATTTAGAATTTTGTTTTCAGGCAGTTCTACTATTGATTTAATTCACAGTAAATATGATCTTTCTAGAAGAGTCACTTTATTTTATCTACATGGCTTGTCATTCAGAGAATACTTGGAAATCACACTTCAGAAAAAATTTCCCGTTTTGCAATTCGATGAGCTGATTAAGATGCGGACTTTGATTGGAGCAATAGTTGAAGATAATAAAATATTAAAGCACTTTCAAGAATACCTCAAGATTGGATATTATCCTTTTTTCTCTCTATTCTCACAAGAAAGAGAAAAGTTCCAAGCAGTAGAGAATGCCACTCAAAAGACCATTTATGAAGACATTGGCACTCTGCACGCCTTAAAAACGCCTTCCTTATTAATCATTGAGCAACTTTTTAAATTTGTCATTAACTCTGCACCTGGAGAATTGAGCGCATATAAGCTGGCAAATAATCTTGGAAAGGATTTTGAAAGCATTACCACTTATTTACGTTATCTACAAGAAGCAGGTTTAATTCGATTTATTTATTCTGAATCCTCAGGAAATGCAGCTTTAAGGCATCCTTTAAAGATGTATCCAGAAAATACAAATCTAATTTTTTCATCCTATCTACCCTTAACACAAGATAGAGTGATAGGAAAAATAAGAGAAACTTTTGCCATCAATCAGTTACAAAATGCCAATTTAACTGTCTTTCAAAGTAAAAATGGCGATTTCAAAGTCAATGACGTCATATTTGAAGTAGGGGGGAGTGGAAAAACACTCAAGCAGATAAAAGGACTTGAGAATGCTTATATTTTGGCTGATGGAATTCTTGTAGGAACAAATCGTCAAATCCCGTTATATATGTTGGGATTCCTCTATTGAAGATAGTTTATTATCCTCTTGCTACTTTTCGACCTATAATTTTAAAAGCTCCTTGCAAAGGCTTCTCCGAAGGTTCACACCTATCTAAATAGTCATCAGGCATTTCACTAATGCCTCTTAGTTTTATACTCAGCTCTCTTTCAGGATATAAAGAGAGTTGGTCAAAAATTAAATTCGCATATTTTTGGATTTCTTGATTATTCAAAAATTGCTGACTTTCCTTTACTTTTTTTCCTATAGCGCTAGCTGTATGTTTGTATCCTGATATGTCAAACCAGCGATCGTCATAAATAGTAATATAAAAAAGATCTGTTTTATTTTGAGAAGCGTTTAAATTACTAGTATATATTTGCTCTAAAGTCTCTCTAACCGCATCATCGATTTTCTGATTAATACTTACAGTGTGAAAACATCCAATTTTTCTGGATTCTGCAAAAAAATATTTGATCAATCGTCCAAGCAAATTCCATTGTCCGATTACATAGAGATTTCCCTGACTATCTATATTAAAATTTCCCTCAGGATGATTAAGGAGAACTTTAGCATTATTTTCTAAATTTTCTAGAATCATTGCTTACCTTTATTTATAGAATTATTTTAATATAATTATATAATAAAAAGTTTTGTTTTTAATAAATTAATTATAAAAACTTAATAAACGTTTGAAGTATAAATTTTAGAAATGTTTATTTCAATCAAAGGAAAGCATCCAGAACTTTTAAATGGCCTAAAATTAGAAAAACTCGATAATCACAAACAAATTTTATTAAAAAATTGAATATTTATCAAAAACGCGAGAAAAAATCTCTCAAAACGCACAATTTTATCATACATTCTAATTTTTTCTGTAAATGTATAAGTAAAAAGATAATGAATACCATCAATCACTAACATAAATATTGCATACTAACATTCTTGATGTTAGTATGCAAAAAACATGTTATTAACAGAGGTTTTCTTGAATAGAGAAATTGAAGAGCTAGAAACTTATCTCCAAGAGGTACTTCCTGTGCGTGTGAAAATTCGCCCTTGGAAGAAAGAAAGGGAACTCCCCTTATTTTTAGGAGATTCTTATCATTTTTATGAAATGTCCCTATTCGATCATTCTTGTCTATTGATGGTGATTAAAGAAAATATAGAAGTCACACCAGCAGTGATACAAAAGCATTGGCAATTGGTTCAAAAAAAATGGAAGGATCTGTGCATTTATAGCCAATCCGCTATTTCTGCTCACAATCGTAAACGTTTGATCGAGCATCGAGTTCCTTTTATTGTTCCAAGAAACCAGATGTATTTGCCTGATCTTGGCCTTGACTTACGCGAACACTTCCGCAAACCTCTTAGCCATTCTATTAAATCATTTAGCCCTGCCACTCAAGCTGTAGTCATTTATGCTTTGCTACATAAATCCATGGAACGATTAACGCCTTCTGAGCTAGCTAAAGAATTAGGTTATACTTTGATGACTATGTCAAGAGCATTTGATGAATTCCAAGCAGCAAATCTCGGCGAAGTCATAAAAAAGGGAAAAGAACGTTGGTGGTATTTCAAAGGGAACAAACTTGAATTATGGGAACAAGCAAAACCATTTATGAAATCCCCCATTAAATACCGGATATGGTTAGGTCAAAAAAAAACATTTGCTCTTGCAGGTTTAAGTGCTCTTTCTCATTCTTCTATGTTAAATACTCCTTCTGTCCCAGTTTTCGCTGTAAGCTTTGATCAATGGAAATCTTTGAAAAAATCTGGGATTAAGCAATTACCTTCATCCGATGGAGCTTTGATAGAATTGGAAATTTGGAGCTATGATCCCAATCTGTTTATGAAAGATGGAATTATTGACCCTTTCTCACTTTATCTTTGTTTAAAGGAAAATAAAGACGAACGAATTGAAACTGCGTTAGAAGAAATGATGGAGAAAATAGAATGATTAAAGGACTAGAACATTTTAAAAAGCATTTTTCTTCTTTTACAGACCACTATATTCTGATTGGCGGTTCAGCCTGTACAGTGATTATGGAAGAAGCAGGATTAGACTTTCGAGCCACAAAAGATCTCGATATTGTTTTGTATATTGAAGCTTTGACTACTGAATTCGCCTCTGCTTTGTGGCAGTTCATTAAATTAGGTGGTTACCAAAATCGGCAACAAAGTACAGGAAAACACATTTTTTATCGTTTTTATTCGCCAAACACTAAAGATTTCCCTGTGATGCTTGAGCTATTTTCTCGTGCTCCAGATGCTGTAAAATTGGCTAGTGGAAGTCATTTGACTCCTATTCCTGTAAATGAAGCAATATCAAGCTTGTCAGCTATTTTACTGAATGATGACTATTATCAATTTATCCATTCAGGAAAGCTGAAAGTAGATGGTCTTTCTGTATTAAGCGCTACTCATTTAATCCCTTTAAAAGCACGCGCTTGGTTAGATCTCAATAATCAAAAAAGTATAGGTACAAATGTTGATGAAAAGGATATTCGAAAACACAAAAATGATGTCATTCGTTTGTATCAACTTTTGATTCCTACACAACTTGTTTCACTTCCACAACCTGTTAAGCAAGATATGCAACATTTTTTAGATCATATAAAAAATGACAAATCAATTGATCTTAAAAATTTGGGACTAAGAAATACGAATGTTGAAGAAATGTTAAAGAATATAAGAAGGATTTACGCTATTATCTAGAATTATAATTAAAGCAGGAAATGGCAAATGCCTGTGGTTTGTCCGGATTGCAAACCACGCAAAAATAAGTAATAAGTGCCTCCAAAGCATTCTTCGAAGGGGCGAGGTTCTACTAATTTGAGGTAGCGTTTGATGGCTTCTGTGTAAATCGCGGCTTGTAAGAAATAAGCATGTTCTTGCATAGCGCCTTGCAGAGCCTCTGCATGGTAAGCTTGAGTGTCAGATCCCAGCCAATTTGTTTTCCAATCAATGAGGTAATAACGTCCCTCATGGCAAAACAGCAGATCGATCACGCCTTTAATTAAGCCTTCTTGAAAATGGATTTCTTCGACAATTTGTCCTTTTTGATAAGGAAATAAGAATGACATCTCACGATAGAGTTGAGAGGGATCTAAATCTGCTAAACAGAAAGAATTATTGAAATGAGGCAAAGGAGTGCGCAATGTATTCCAAATGAGTTGGGCAATGACATGTTCCCACTCTCTAAAGGCTGTTCGTTGAACAAAGGGTTGAATCAACGGCATCACTTGTTGAGGATTTTGCAAATTTTTTAAATCCGCAAACCGCATTTTTTCGAGAATATGGTGCAATAGCAAACCGGTTTCACTATTCGCCGGTAATGTGTGAATGTTTTTTGAGTCGCATTCATAATCGCGTGGCGAAGATTCCATGGCAGTCGCATGTTCCGAAGAAGTAGTCGCCACTTGTTGGCTTAAATGTGTAAAGGATGTCATCCACAAAGGTTGGCCATGGACAGTGACAGGTGAAGGAGCCTGTAAATTTAAAGCTTTTTTAGGACGTATCCTTGCAGCTAAATCGCAGATCACTTCTTGATGCAGAGAATACGTAATAAAATGCTCTTTGCCTATTTTCTCAATGAAATCAATCAAACTTTTGCCAGTATAATACTTGATGCGCTCATAGAGAGCGTCATAACCCACTGCGGGTTGTCCTAAACGTGCGAGAAAAAGATCCATAGGCGATGCTTCTCCACGCTTAATCGATTCAGAAGGCAAATATAAAGCGACCGGAATATAAAGTTGAGACTTGGCCCGTGTCAAAGCTACATAGAGCTGACGCATTTTTTCTGCATCGCTCTCTTCGCAATAGGCTTCATGCTCTTTTTCATGATAAGTCAGTGGAGCAAGGAGCAGTTGTCCTTCTGATTCGACCGGAATCAAATCTTCTTTGATGCCTGTGCGATTGACGAGTCCCAAAGCAAAGACAATTTCAAATTCTAGCCCCTTGCTGACGTGTAATGTTAAAATTTTGACTCCGTCCGTTGAAGGATCTTGAAAGCGTTTTACACGTTCATCTTCATTATTTTCCCACACTTGAAATTGATCTAAAAAGGGTATAATGCCTTCAGGGCCATTCCATTCTTGGTATTGATGATCAACGATAATATCGACAATTTGTTGCAAATCACGATAAAATTCGAGTCCTCCTTCACGCGCTAACATTTGCTCTAAAACGGTTTGATTTTGCGATCCTAACGCGGTATGTAACATTTCTTGAAAAAAAGCGGCAAAGCCTTTTTCAAATAAGTACAAGCGCAGTCGTTGAATAGATAGTAAAATGGATTCCATCGAACTTAATTGCTTTAACTCTTCATGCGTCCAACCCATTAAAGGATTTCCCAATACAGCACGGATCGCTCCGCGATCTTGAGGATGCAACACAGCGCGCATGAGCTCTGTTAAAGCTTGCAAAGCATGTGATTCAGCCAAGCTTGTTCCCCTTTGATTTAAGTAGGGAATTTTCACTTGATTAAAAAATTCAGCTAAACGCAATGCCTGATGGCGATCACGTACTAAGACTGCAAATTGACGAAAGGTAAATCCTTTCTCGCGTTGCAAACGGTCGATTTCACGTGCAATAAAAGGAAAAAATACATGTGTTTCCAAATCCGTTAGACGCGGGCGTTTAAAGGCTTCTCCATCGGCAATAAAGAAATGAATAGCTCCTCGCTCATCTTCAAAATCCGGGTTGAGGGACCGTTGCACTGCTTGAACCGGTTGATAAGGCAAAAAGAAAGATTTTTTGGGCAAAGGAATAAAATGAGGCAAATGCTCTGTCGCAAATAAGAGATTCAAGGCTTGCACTAAGCGCGGTTGTGAGCGATAGTTAACATCTAAAGAAAAACAATGCGCATCGCCTAACGCTTGTGCAGCTGCTAAATAAGTATAAATATCAGCTTGCCGAAAAGAATAAATCGATTGTTTGGGATCTCCCACTAAATAGAGATAGCCTTTCCAAGGATGCTGATCTGAGATAAACAAGCGCTTAAAAATCTGCCATTGCAACGGATCTGTATCTTGAAATTCATCAATAATGGCTGCATGATAATGGGATTGCACTTGTAAGAGAAAATTCGATTGCTCTAAAGCCGCATGCATTTTGCGTAAGAAGTCATCAGGAGCCAACTTCTCTTCTTCTCGTTGATAGCGATGCAAGAGCTGTTGACAGTCCTGAGCCATCCGCGCCAATAAAACCGAGAAATCTCTTGCGTTTTCCACTAATGGATAAAGTGTTTTAGCTAGTTTTTGCGTCAAATCAGGATAATATAAAATATCTAATTTGGGAGCTTTGCCTTTCAATAATTCAGAATCTAATGTTTTGACCCACACAATGCCATCAGCTAACAATTGATCTAAATCTTGCGTACTCCATTCTTCTTGATCAAACATTTTTGCAAAACGCATGACTTTAGCTAAGGTTTCCGCTTTTGTGCCTGCCCCTTTATAATTGCGATAGGCACCCGCTTGCAAACGGAAATCTTCTATGATTTTTTCACTCGTAAGAGCTAACGTATCTTTCAATTCGCGCATTATTTCACAAAAACGTTCATACACCTGTTTAAAAGGTTGTAAAGTCGCAAAACCATAACCTCTTTGGATGGCTCTGAGTAGTTTATTTTGCTCAGGATCTCCTTTTAATAAAATTTCTAGTTGTGCAGGACTATAATGTTCCAAACGCACTTCCGTGCGAAAAAAATCGCGTATAATTGTGCGCACTTCTGATTGCGGCAAAGGCTCTTCACCTGAGAACGCGTGTAATCCCATGTCGCTTTCCAAAGCAAATTGCTTGAGCATGCGTGCACAAAAAGAGTGAATGGTGAAAATTTGAGCTTGATCAAAAGCAAACAAAGCTTGTTGCAAATGCTTACGAGCGCGTTGGACAGCTTCTTCTCCTTTTTCGACGCACACTTTAAGGTAATCGGGCATTTGCTCAGGAATGATTCCTTGTTGCAACCACGTTTGCAAAAAATGCAGTGCTTGTTCGATATTTAAGCGGATGCGCGACTTTAAATCGCGCGTAGCAGCGCGTGTAAACGTGACAACCAAAATTTTATTCAGAGCTAAAGGCTCACCTTGAGGCTGCTGTTCGATCAACAAGCGCACCACAATATTTTGAATGGAAAATGTCTTACCTGTACCTGCAGAGGCTTCTAACAAATAGTGTTGATGAAGTTTCAACGCACGGTCTAGAACATTAAACTTCTTCATTTTTTTCTCCTTTAGCAGGATACCAAAAGCGCACTAAATCTCCCAATAAGTTTTCTGCTTGCGCTTTCCAATAATGAATGAGTGTTTCAGAGCTCGGTAAACGATATTTGTTTAAAATCCAACGCATATCATGCGATTGATATGCTCCAAATGAGTCGACATATAATTGCTGCATCTTGTCTTGTAATCCTCGTTCATCTGCTTCTAAAATCAAAGGAATCCATTCCGGAACTAAAGGAGAAAAATTGTGCAGGCAAAGCGCATAATAGTTGATAAATTGCTTGAGATAAGGTTCTGGATCTTCAAAGAAAGCCGGTTTTGCTTGACTCGCATGCGCTAAAACTAAATGCGGACTTAATTTTTGCGGTTGCAATTTAGCTGCATAACAATAAAGCAAAAACTGCGGCCATGCTTTCCAAGCATCAGCTAACGTGTTTTTACTGAGCACTAAAAGACCTTTTGAAGTCACGTGTGAAAGTTTACCTTCAATAGATAACTGATAACCATCTTCATAATTCAATTGCAGAGCAGGATAGAGCCATTTATCTTCTGCTAATTGCACAGGTTGCGTGCAACTCATACAAAATTCAATTTGAAAAATATCTTGTGGTTGAATGGCATGTTTATTAAGTTTTTCATAGATTTCATCTACTTCTTCTTTTAAACGTTTGGTCGCCACTGTTTTAAAGAGTCCGAAGGGCAATTTTCCTTCTTTCTCAGCACGATACAGCACATTACCAATGGGTTCTTTTAAAGCAAAATGCTTCAGTTGATGCTTATCTAAGGCCGATAAATATAATTCTTCTTCTGTTTTGAGCTTGCGATCATCTTCACTTTGCAAATAAATTTCTAACACCTTATTGAGGTGAAATTTAATCGGATTGCGCGCTACAGACGTTAAATGTTTTAAATCAATTTGCGTTTGAGAAGGAATAATATGGCTCTGAGGATGCTCAATACGCACAAAATCATTCAAAAAGCGATGAGGCGGAATTTTCTTCGCTTGATAATACACTTGAGCCGTTTGAAAATCATGCTTAGCAAAATTATGCAACCGCGTTTCAGGTTGAAAATAACGTTCATCAAAGGCATCAAAAGGATGTCTAAAAATAAAGCGCTGTGAAATTTTTTCTCCTTGAATCGTGTAATATCTATCTAAATAAGAAAAGAGCTCTTCAATCACTAAAGAAGGCTGCAATTCTTTACTATCTTGCTGGCTATATCCCGGATAACTGATCAAGAGATAATCTTGAGCGGAATGTAAAGCTTCTAAAAATAAATAACGATCATAGTCTGTGGAAGTGGGACAGTAATCACTTTCTTCTTGTCCCTGTATCAAATTTAAAGAGGAATGATGATTGATGCGTGGAAAAGAAGTTTCATGCATCCCTATTAAAGCAATGACTTTGGCAGGAATAGAGCGTAAGGGCATTAAAGAACAAAAACGTACCGCTTGTAAATGCTCTTCGCGATAAGTCATGCCACGATGCTGCAAAAGAGAGCTCAAATGTGTTTTGATTGAAATAAACGAAAACTGCGTTTCTTTAAAAAAGCGAGTAGAGGCGCGCAATGTTTCGAGTTGGGCTTTTAGGTCTTCATATTCTTCTACGGATTGAAAGTTTTCAAAATCAGGTTGAAAATAATTTTCAAGCAAACAATGTAAATAGTTGATCCAATCCTCCATGGTCATTTGCGTGCGATCTTGCAAAGGCGCCAAATCATCACGCAAAGAATGTAAAAGTCGCATCCACTTGCTCAATAGTTCACCTTGCGAAAATTCTACATTTGAGCAAGGAAGTGCTTCCAAATCCGTTGCCAAAGAATCAGAGGGTAAAATCGTCGTTAAGCCTATGAGCAAGCGTGTAAGCCCATAATCCCACGTGCCAACCGTCGTCTCATCTACCATGCCTTGCTGACAATGTCGCTCTTGCAGAAGTTCGTTGCGATGTAACCAATCTTCTCCCCACCGAATGCCTGCCTGTTCAATCCATTGTTGAATAGTCGCATAATCACTCGTTGTCAATTGATGACGACGTTGAAAAGAGCGATGCTCAAATAATTGGAGCAATTGACCGGTATCCCAACGACTTTCACTCAACGCAAATAATTGCAAAAAACCTTGCACAATTTCACTTTGTGTCTGCATCCCCAAATCAAGAATTTGAAAATCTAATTGGCTACTTTCTAGCCCAAATACGCTCTGAATATAGGGAACATAATCTCCAATTTGTGGCGCCATCACAATAATATCGCCTGGACAAAGAGAAGCATCTTGCGCCATCAAGCCTAACAAATTGTGGTAAAGAATCTGCACTTCGCGACGTCGACTTGGCGCAATATGCAACTGGATGGATCCTTCTTCTCTCTCTAAATTAAAAGCGGATTGACCCTGTGGATTACGCATCAGAAGTAAATCCGCTTGAAGAGCATGCAAGAGCGATAAAGGTGTTGCTGTTTCCATCAAGTGCAAGTCATCTTGCATAAATAATTCTTCATCTAATGCACGCACATGCGCAGGTAAAACATAATAAGCATGTGTTTGCGCTTGGCTTTCTTCCATTTGATGAGCCATTTCGCGCCCTAAGCGACCAAAATTAGCCAAAAGGGGATTGCGATCACGCAATAATTCTTCCAATTGAATCAAGCGAGGGGAAGAAGGTCCCACTTTTTGTTGCCAATAAGTTTGTAAGTAAGCATTTTCGCGATCTGAGCGAATATCGCTCCAAAACACAGCACAAGGAGAAAGTAAATAATAATTCACAGGTACATGAGTGGCTAAACGACACAAAAAATCAAATTCAGATGCTGTGACAAAGCTGATGGAAAAAAAATGCACCGCAAAGGGTAAAGAAGGCTGAATCTTTTTTTGCAAAACTTTAGCGGGATAAGTCCATCCCGTGTGTTCACCAAAAAGCTGACGCCACAATCGAGGCTGCCATCCATTCATGGCGGGCAATTCCCAACGGGCCATTAAAGGAGCTGCGTAGCGTCCATAGTCTTGAAATAACCGTGCCAAGCTTTGGCTTAAGCTAATCAAACGACGTTCCATCTTGCGTGACAAACGCACTTTGGCTCCCGTTTGATAATAGTCTAATTTTAAATAGTGAAGAATAGGAGCCCAATCCCGGTGTTCCACGTGATCCAACGTTTTATAAACGCGAATCACACGCATGCATTCCTTTTCAATCGCCAGATTGATCTCTAATAAAGAAGGAAGATAACCTTGATTTTCCGGCGTAGCCAATTTCAGTAAATAATCAAAGGCTTGATTGAGATAAACAAATTCAAGTCCCATCGCAACATCCAAATCGGGATCTTGTGCCATGCGTAACATCAACCACGTTTTCATGGCAGGTCCATACACAACGACAATACGTCGCATGAATGGACTTGTCTGAGGCCCAAACAATGTGTGCTTTAATTGTTGATAGAGCACCTCTAAACGATTGCTGAAGAAAACGTCTAAATTTTGATGCACTTGAACACTCAATAATAAATTGAAAAAAGAATACAAAACATTGACTATCACTAAGATAAAACATTGTACTACGTTTGAGAGTATGCGACAAGTTTAAGTTGTGCTTTTTATGACGCTTTTTTGAACCTTCAAAAGTAAGAGGAGTTAAGCAGTTGATAAATAAAAGGGACAAACGACACCAAGGACACCAACGACCTTAACGACAAGGACAAATGACAAAAAGAATTAAGTCATTATTGTCATTTGTCCTTGTCGTTAAGGTCGTTGGTGTCCTTGGTGTCGTTTGTCTTTTTAATTTATACCGTTGATTTATTGATTAATTGTTAAATTTTAATAAATTTTGCATTAATTAATATTTTTTGTATTGTTTTTATTTATTAATTTAGCTATAATCTATATTATATTTTATTAATTCTAATAAAGGGTTATTATATGTTATCTGCAATTTACCAAGCTAACTGTTTACCTAGTTGCCATAACTGGGAAGAAGTCAAAGAAGGCGTTATAAAAGATAAAAAGTCAGGGGATCTTTACGGGGCGGCTCATCCGGATACTAAGGATATTGTCCGCACGAAATTGATTTTTTTATTTTTCTTACAATCTGTTGTCATGGTTCCGCGTATTCCTTATCGTTTATGGGGAATTATTAAAGGAAATTCTGTTCGCATTGGCTTTCACAAAGCACAACAAGAATGGCGTTTGAAAACACAAAAGTGGCGTTTGAAAGAAAAAGATCAAGGATTGCCACCTCCTAGTCAAAATAGCTTTCGTTTAAAAGTTGCCGGTAAAGTGTCTTATCAACTCGTGAAAGACATCGTGAAAGTGGCCACTTATCCTCTCGCTTGGGTTGGAATGGAATTTGCCGCCCTTTACGGCAGTTTATTTAATCCGTATGATGGGCGTGCGATGTTTGGAGCTATCGAGCATGCATGGAGTAGCGATGAGTTATTTCCCACTCCAGACTTCAATCCACATTATATTACGCTGGGTGAATATTTAGCGAGATGTATGCAACCCCAAAGCGTCTGGAAAGAACGTAACCTTTATCGTTTTGCTGGATTTTATGATCCTAATACTTTGCGCAGTCTGCTTAGAGATGTGGAATTTGGTTTAAAGAATCAAAAAGAGTTTTTTGCAAAAGAAGAAGATATTAATCTACACTCTATTTTAAAATGTATACAAGATTATCAACAAGATATTACAAAATTTAGCCCAAAAGCAAACTCTGAGTTTCGAAAAAATGGAAAAGGAGAAGTTGTTTTGGGTCAAACATTTAAACAGCAGCGTATAGGCGAACAATTGCAAACAATACTTAAAAATCTGGCAGAAATTGAAAAGCTCAATGACGAATTTGTTAAATCAACAACTCCGCAAGACATTCTAGTTGCACTTGAGACGTGTAAAGAGAATATTCAAAAAGCGTGTGATCTGTTGAATGATCCAGAATTTAAGAAAGAGGTGGCTATATAAAACATCAACATCTATCAACTAAAGTGGAAAAGTGGAGTAGAAAGATTTACATTCACTAAGTCTCTTTTCTAAAACTTGCCTTGTTCTTTGAAGAACATAAATCTGCAAAGTACAAGGCATTTTCATTTTTAATTCGTATTGTAAAATTATAATTAATTAATTTTCAATCACTTGCTTCTTATAAAAAACTCTTGTAGCGAAAAAGCTGACTCTTCATACTCTTGTTATGTAAGATAAGAATTTCGCATTAGAAACTATAGGCTTTTAAACAAATTTTCGCATCCGAGTATCGATTATGTTTTCTTCTTTTTTCCAACGCTTCTCTTCTTTCACTTATTTGAATGTGACGCAGTTTCTAGGAGCACTTAACGACAACATTTACAAATTATTGATCGTTTATTTTTTTATTCAGTTAGAAGGCATCCAATATAGCCATCAGATCCTAGCTTCTACGGGGGCGGTTTTCGTCATTCCTTTCTTGTTATTCTCTGCTCTATCAGGCACGTTGGCAGACCGCTTTAGCAAACGCGATATCATAGTCACCACAAAAATTTTAGAGCTAGCCATCATGGGGATAGGCGTTTGTGCCTTCGCTTTTCATAGTAAATGGGGATCCTATATCATCTTATTCTTACTGGCTACGCAAAGCGCGATTTTCGGTCCTTCTAAATATGGTATTGTTCCAGAGTTAGTGTCGACAGAGAAAATTTCTAAAGCCAATGGACTCATGACTTCTTTTACGTTCCTGGCTATCATTATGGGAACGTTTTTAGCTTCTTTTGTGATTCAAGTCACAGGTCGTAATTTCATTATTTCTGCCATCTTTTGTACCTTTATTGCTCTTGTAGGAGTCGTCACCAGTTTTTGTATTGAACATACTCCTCCCGCAGGTTCTTCTAAAAAATTTCAAATTTTCTTTTTAAAGCAAATCTACCAAACTTTAAAACAAGCCCATCAATACGTTTCTCTTTTACCTGCTATGCTAGGGGCGGCTTTTTTTCTATTTATAGGAGCTTTTACTCAGCTTAATATCATCCCATTTGCTGTTGAATCTTTAGGCCTCTCTGATATTCAAGGGGGCTACCTTTTCTTCTTAACAGCGTTAGGAATTGGAATCGGCGCTTTAATTGCGGGAAAGATTTCAGGACGTATTGTCGAATTAGGATTAGTGCCTTTTGGCGCCTTAGGGATTGCCGTCTGTGCTTTTTTACTCGATGTTTTTTCATCTAATTTATGGGCTGTCATTCCTTTAGTGACCTTAGTGGGAGTTTTTGGAGGCATTTTTGAAATCCCGTTAGATTCTTACATCCAAGTGGCGAGTCCCAAGCAGTCGCGCGGACAAATGGTTGCTGCGACGAATTTCATGAGCTTTGTGGGTGTTTTATTTGCATCAGGCCTGATTTATCTCAATTCAGAAGTTCTCAATCTATCTTCTGATAAAGGCTTTTTAGTCATTAGCATCTTAACCTTTTTGGTTATGATTGCTTTCTCATTTCAATTTTTTGATTATCTCACGCGTTTTGTGGCCTCTATTCTTTCTTCATTGCATTTTAGAACCATTTTTACAGGAAGAGAAAATATTCCTGATTGCCCTGCTCTTTATGTCTGCGCGCATCGTGCTTGGAACGACACTTTACTGTTGATGGGATCCCAACGCCGCCGCATGCGTTTTTTCATTGAAAACGAGCAACAGCATTCCCGCTGGATGAGTCGCCTATACCGCCTTCTACGCGTCGTGTTTATTCCTGGTATTGAACCTTTAGAGAGAAACAAAGAATGCTTAGAAGCCATTCAGCGAACACTGAAAAAGGGAATTTCCGTTTGTATTTTCATCCAAAGTTGGGACATTTATGCAGAAGTTGAAAAATTGCATCAAGCCTCACCTTTTAATCACATTTTAGAAGAAGCTAATTACCCTATCATTCCTGTACGCATTCAAAAAGGCGTTAAACATTCACGCTTACAACTCTTCAAACGGTTACTCAAAAAGTATAAAGTCCCTGCTTGTGTCGCTTTTGGTCAAATCATTTATTGGGGACATCAATCTTTATTAGAAGAACGACATGAACATGAACTTGTTTATGAAGATTAATAATTAAAAGACTGCTGTTTATTTTAATTTACAATAGTTTTTACCCTTACTTTGTTGTTTTATATTAATTAATAAGAGTAATTTTATGTTCAATGTTATTAAAAATGGTTGCCAATTTTATTATGATAATATTCCAGTAAATACAGTCCCTACGATATGTAAGAGCGCTATTTATGCTTTTAGCGTTAACCTCATTTTAGTGAATAGTCTTTTTAGACCTTACAATGCGGTAACCGGACAACCCCATGCGCTTGAACTCGCGCGTCCTGTTTTATCAGCTGCTGTATGCAGTTTAGCCTCCTTGATTCACGCTTTAATCACCCCTATCTTTCACGTGGCGTTTGGAGATAATCAAGTCACTTTACCACGAGAGTTCATGAAAAATTTGATCACTTTGGGGTGCACATATCAGCTAACAACTTCTATCGCAGCATTTAAAACTTATTGGGCTGCTTTGAGTATTTTCGAATTAGGTTCTCTTAATTTTATCGGAACTTGGTTTAAATTCGCCACAACTGCTTTTACGCAGCACCTTATTCCACCCCTATTCCCAATGCAAAATGTTATTGATCAATGTCTAGATTATGTGGGGCTACTTCCACGATCTGGAGATAATTCCGTTTATTTTATGCCTGCATGACCCATTACTCGTTACGTTCAGCCTTAAAAAATAAAATTGAATTTAACATTTTATTAAAATTTAAACAAAAGTGAGGACATGATGTTCGATGCTATCAAACGGGGTTGTCAATATTATTGCGACAATATTCCCAATAATACCATTCATACAGTGTGTAAGAGTGCTCTTTATTCTTTTACTATTACTTTTATTATGGCAAATGGAAGCTATAAACAAAGAGTCGATCTTGTGACTAAGGAAGCTTTACCGCTTGAATTAACGCGTCCTTATTTAGCAGCAGCAGTAGCGGCTATTGCTTCTACGATTCATGCTTTCATGACGCCCTTTTTTCATCTTGCTTGTGGGGATAAAGAAATTAAGCTTCACCGAGAAATAGCTAAAGGCATGGTTGTAAGCGCGCTTACCTATCATTTAACTGCTTCTATGGCTGTTTTTAAAGCGCATTGGATAGCCGTCAGTGCTTTTGATATGGTTCCCTTTAATGTGATTGGAAGCATCATCAATTCTTATAAAGATTTCATCAAGTGGATAGATCCACAAATTGATTTTGCATGGCTTGATAAGATCCAAAACGTTTTAGGATTAGATCCACAAGCGGGAGATAATTCAGCTTATACAACGCCGCATTTTCTCTCTTACTAACTCATCTTACGCAAATTGAAGTTTGAACAATTCTAGTTAATCGCGGTAGCGATAAAAGTGGGTAGCCCCGCGTGAAGCGAAAAGCCGGTTAGGCCTGTAGTGGAACGTGGGGATCTGATCCAGAATCAAATTATAGTCGCGGAAGCGACGACAGATATGAACGTCTCATTAATCTATCGTAAACGTTCAGTGCGCCAAGATAAGTTAAGTTAATCTCATAGGATGAAAGGAGCCTATTATGGTAAAAGCGTAAGAGCCATATAGCAACTTAGACGTGCATGAAGGTAACTTCATGAGCGAAGCTCTAAGAAGCAAAATGTGAGC
>JASBUW010000149.1 GCA_030147755.1 Parachlamydiaceae bacterium | reverse complement strand
AATGGGTAGCATACCCACAGTTCCCTTCGGTCACTGTGGGCTTCATTCAGACGCCCTATCGGGCTTAGCGGCATCGTTATCAATCAATTATTACATCTTAAGTTTTACCATAGCCAAACATTTTGCGTAAGGTGAGTTATTTACAAAAAATAACCAAAATTCTGAAATCTTGTACGGATTGTTCTTAATGAGCTACACCTAAAACTTCATAAATTCCACTTTATTCACTTGCCAATTTTTAAGTAATTTGTTAAAAATTGCGGTATGAAAAAACTAACAGCCAACCGTTCTATAATTTATGGACAAATATTCCACTCATTAATTCTTGCTTCAACGATACTTAAGTCAACAAGTTTTAGCTTGTTTCCAGTAGAGGTATCTCCACAAGCGTAAATTCCCGGAGAACTTCCGGTACTAAATTTTAAAAGATTTTTAGCCGCATTAATATCTCGATCATGCAAAGTGCTGCAATGTGGACACTGCCAACTGCGTAGAGCAAGAGGAATCTCTTTCATGATGCTTTCACAAACAGAACATGTTTTGGTCGAAGGATAAAAACGCGGAGCTACGATCAATTTAGAACCATACCACTCTGTTTTATAGGTGAGTTGCCTGCGAAACTCACTAAAACTTGCATCATGAATAGATTTATTTAAATTAAATCTATTGAGCATTCCTTTGATATCTAAATCCTCGATGATAATCTCTGACTTGGTTTTTGCCAGATGAGTCGATAATTTATGTAGGAAGTCTTGACGCGTATTGCGAATTTTGCGGTGCAGCCTGGCAAGCTTTAAAGCTGCTTTTTGGCGATTTTTTGATCCTAAAATTTTACGGCTATGTTGTTTTGATATTGTTTTTAAACGTTTTAATTTTTTTGCCAAAGGCTTGGGTGAAAAATGCTTTTCACCATTTGAAAGAACAGCAAAAGAGTGAAGCCCAACATCAACTCCGATACTCTCTTTGTCTTTTCTTAAGAAAACTTGTATTTCAGTTTCAACTAAAAGACTGACATACCAACGATCTGCATCTTTACTTACTGTTGCAGAGAGAATTTTTCCTTTTACTTTGGATTTTTCTTTTAATTTGATTTTGCCAAGTCTTGGTAGTTGGATTTCTTTATTTTCAATTTTTATTGTTCCTGTAAGGCGAAATCTTTCCCGCCTGCTTTTTTTTCTAAATTTTGGAAATCCTACTTGTTTTCCTGATTTTAAGCCTTTAAAAAAATTATCAAAAGCTTGATCTAAGTCTCTTAAGGCTTCTTGTGGAGCGCATTTTGAGACTTCGTACATCCAAGGAAACTGGATGGGTTTTAAAGTATTGAGGAGTTTGTGTTGACTAATAGCATTTGTATGTTTTTTTTCTTTTTCATACATTTCAATTCTTAAATTCAGCGCCCAATTGTAAGCAAAACGAGCAGCTCCTGCATGCTTGCTAAGTAAAATAGTTTGCGAAATAGTTGGCTTTAATTCGTAACGATAAGCTTTTTTAATCAGCATCTTGTATCACTTCTAAAGCTTTTTTAGCTTTATTTTTAGCCGATCTTCGGCCATACAATCTTGCACAAAATGAGGTAAGAACTTCTATCATATCCTGTATTAAATCATCTTTTACTTCTTTAGAGTCTGCCGCAACAAGTCTTCTGCCTTGAGCGGCAAGGGACGCTTCTACATACTCTATTCCAAACCTCATGAGTCGATCTTTATGCTCAATTAAAATGATTTTGATGCTTTGATCGGCCAGTAATTTTTTTAGTTTAGGACGATGTCCATTTAATCCTGATCCAATTTCTGCGACAGTTTGAGAAATCACCCATCCTTTTTCTTGCGCAAATAAAAGAAGTCTGCCGATTTGAGCATTCAAGTCATTTTTCTGATCATAAGAAGAGACTCTAGCATAAATTGCAATTCTTGTTATCTCTATAGTTTCTTCTTTAATCAGAATTGTTCCTGTCTTTGTTTTTTCTGCTAAAACAGGTAAAGTGCCTTCTTTGAACCAGCGCCAAGCCGTTCTATAGCTAATTCCTTGTTTTTTTGCCCATGTACTTAATTTCATGACAATAAATTATATGACTTAACTATATTTGTCTATAAATTATTTAACAGTTGAGAACCCTTTTAAATATGGAAATCCTGTTGAAGGGGATTACTACTTTCCTCTTCCAAGTCTCGCTTTTACAATAAAACAATTTTTAGAAAATCGAATCCACATTGTTTTAATGGGTCCTCGACGTTTTGGAAAGACATCTTTCTCTTTGAATCTATTAGAAGAATTTGAAAAGAATGGTTATAGCGGTCTATATATAGATATTTTTAATATTACTTCTCATAGGGATTTTCTTCAGCAATTAGTTCGGGCTATTCGATCAAAACGATCATTTGCCACTGCTCTTAAATCTTGGTTTGAAAAGTTAAAGCGAATTACTCCAAAAATTTCAGTTGATTTTGATCATTGGACGG
This sequence comes from Parachlamydiaceae bacterium, assembly GCA_030147755.1. GTDB lineage: Bacteria > Chlamydiota > Chlamydiia > Chlamydiales > Parachlamydiaceae > JASBUW01. The sequence goes on along the minus strand of JASBUW010000149.1, from coordinate 23,935 downwards.
GTAATTCGAGCTTTGGTTTCTCTCTTACATATTTATCAGATGAAGATACGCAAGCCGCTATCCAAGATCTTTTAGAGAGTCTTTCTAATTTAGGAAGTAAAGTTATTGTTGTTTTAGATGAATTTCAGAAAATATCAGAAATAGATGATAAAGGTTGGCTTGAAGCCACTTTAAGAACTCATATTCAAACGTTAAAAAATGTTTCTTTTCTATTTACCGGTTCAAGGAAAAGCTTAATTTATGACATGTTAAATAACCCATCTCGTCCACTTTATCGTTCTTGCCAAATAATAGAGTTCCCTACTTTTGGCATAAAATTTACAGACTGGATTATAAAACGCTTCTCAACAGTTGGTATAGAGTGCGAGAAAATTGCAATCGAACATCTGCGTGAATTAGTTCAAAACACTTCTAATTATGTTCAGATGGTCTGTTTTCAGTTAGTTTCACAGGCTTATTCATCTGTTGGAATCAAAGAGGTTGAAGAGGTTCTTGAAATGGTCGCTAGGCAAAATGCTTATGCATATCAGACTATATTAAATTCACTAACTTTGGCTCAGCAAAGGGTTTTAAGACTCGCTGCAAATGAAAAGCAATCTATTTTTCAGAAAGATTTACTTATAAAATATGAAATTAAGACTGCACCCGCTCTTCACTCAACTATAAAAGCACTAAAAACCAAAGGCATCTTAGATGAAGAAGGATCAGCTAAAGGAAGTGTACTTTTTGATGACCCTCTTTTTGCTTTTTGGCTAAGACTTTGCTTCAAGGAATAATAGACCTAGCTTATCTATTTCTAAGTGTGTGTAAATAAGAACATTTCATATAAATTCCACATATTTTCTTCTTTTTGCCTGTAATTCTCGTTACTGCTATGCTGCCAAAAAAGATAAAAAGGCATGCATATGAAAAAAATTGGCTATTTAGGCATGGGAGCCTGGGGTTATTGCCTGGCTTCCTTATTAGCAACTAAAGAGAATTATGAAGTGGTCTGCTGGACCACAAAACCCGATCTAGCAGAGCATTTAACTCTCAATCGTGAACACCCTTTGCTTCCCGGTCATCAATCACAAGGAAAAATGACATTCACTACCGATATGGCGCATGCACTGCATGATGCAGATATTATTGTGGAATCCGTTACTTCTGCAGGATTACGTCCCGTATTTGAACAAGTGCGTTCTTTAGGACTCCCTTCTTGTCCCATTATCATCACTTCAAAAGGCATTGAGCAAGATACAGGTCGCATTTTGCCGGAAGTTGCTGTGGAGATTTTAGGAGAGCAATTTCATCCTCTTATTGGATGCTTAAGCGGTCCTAGTTTTGCTCAAGAAGTAATACGTGGACTCCCCACATCAGTCGTAGGATCAGGATATTCTCTCGATGTCATTCAATGTGTATGTGATACGTTTATGACACCTAGCTTTCGCATTTATCCCAATACAGACATTCTTGGCGTTGCTTTTGGCGGCGCTTTAAAAAACGTCATCGGTATCGCATGTGGCATTTCCGAAGGATTAGGCTTAGGATCTAGTTCTAAAGCCGCTTTAATGACACGTGGTTTACATGAAATTCGCAAATTAGCTGTCGCTTGCGGATGTAAATCCGATACGATTAGTGGCCTTGCCGGGATGGGTGATTTATGCTTGACATGCAGTTCTCCGATGAGCCGAAACTTTCGCTTTGGTACGCTATTAGCACAAGGCATTCCTACTGAAGAAGCACAAAAACGCATTGGAATGGTGATTGAAGGAGCTTACACTTGCGTATCAGCCCTTCAATTGGGTAAGCAATACCAAATCGACCTCCCTATTGCAGAAGCTGTTCATCAAATCATTTATCACTCTTTACAACCGCGTGATGCAGTCAGTGCTTTAATGCAACGTGCTGTGAAGGAAGAACACCTATGAAGGTGATGTCTGCTAAAGCCATGGCTGAATTGGAAGCACAAGCTTTCCAACAAGGTTATCGTGAAGAAGATTTCATGGAAAAAGCAGGCCAAGGCATCGCACGTGTGACGCATGAGTTTGTGCAGCAACATCAACTTACCCCTCAAATTTGGTTATTATGCGGCAAAGGCAATAATGGCGGAGACGCCTTTGTTGCAGGCTGTTATTTGCTTGAGCAGGGCTATCTTGTCACAGCCATTCAACCGGAAGCACTGGAACGGTGTTCCGAATTATGCCAGCAAAATGGTTATCGCTTTCTGAATCAAGGCGGCAAAATTTTAGCTCAAATTGATAGGTTTTCTTCCGGCGTCATTTTAGATGGTCTTTTTGGAACAGGCTTTAGAGGACAACTTAATCCCCCTTATGACGCTCTTGTGCAAGCTGCCGATCAAAGCGGATTACCTATTTTAGCGATTGACATCCCTTCCGGACTGAATGGCTCTACAGGACAAATTGAAAGAGATGTTATTCAAGCGACCATGACTATTTTCTTAGAACTTCCTAAAATGGGTTTCTTTCTAAAGGATGGTTGGAATGTCGTCGGCAAATTACAACCTGTTCATTTCGGTTTACCTGCATCTTTCGTGGATCAAGCTCAAGCAAGTTTTGAATTGCTCACACTGCCTAAAGTAGCGAGCTTACTGCCTGTTATCAAACGCAATCGCCACAAGTATCAAGCAGGTTATGTGGTGGGGCTCGCAGGTTCTCCGAGCATGCCTGGAGCCGCTCTTCTGTCTTCATTAGCTGCTTTTCGGGGAGGGAGTGGCATGGTCAAGCTGCTTTATCCCAAAGGCATGGAAGCCGAGCTCTCTGCTAGTCCCTATGAATTAATTAAAATTCCTTATATGTATGATCAATCTCAAGAAGTCAGTCAGCTCATGCAAAAAGCAGGAGCCACTTTTGTGGGTCCCGGTTTAGGGCACAGCGCACAAACACAGCAATTGTTGCATGAGGTCATTCCTAATCTGACAAAACCCTGCGTACTTGATGCTGATGCTTTAACATTGTATGCTCAACAAGCTTTTGTGTTGCCTCCACAAGCTATTCTGACTCCTCATATGGGGGAAATGCAAACCCTGCTGCACTCTTCTGACAAGTTAAATTTAAATCTTGAACTCTTATATACCTGTCAACAATATGCGGAAACGCATCATGTTACGCTCATTTTAAAAGGCGCGCCCACATTTATTTTTCATCCACAGTGTCCTATTTATGTGAATCCCACAGGTGATCCTGGCATGGCCACAGCAGGTAGCGGAGATGTGCTAACGGGATTATTAGCTTCCTTGCTAGCGCAAGGCCTTTCTTGCCATGATGCGGCACTCTTAGGCGTTTATCTACATGGTTTAGCAGGTGAGTTAGCCGCACAAGAGCGAGGAATTTCTGTGGGCATGATGGCTAGCGATTTAATCGCGCATTTCGCTAAAACTTATCGATTTTTGCAAATGCTAAAAAACGACACTAACGACAACGACAATAACGACAAACGACTAAGTGGACAAAAAATAAAAAAATCCTTTTTGTCCACTTAGTCGTTTGTCGTTGTCGTTAAAGTCGTTTACGTCGTTTTGTCGTTGTCGTTAGTGTCGTTTTCTATTCGCTAACCTTGCCTGAGTCATACGTTCTCGCATACCACCATGCTTGATAAAATCTTCTTCGAGTCGTTGTATTTGTTTATAAAGCAGATAACTCGCTACCTTAATTAAACCAATAATGACATTTGCACAAATCACCGGATCTGAGTGTTCTATTCCTTTCTTGAAAGTGTCATAATTTGCATTTTTTTGATTCATTAACTCTCTTAATCGCAAAGCATACGGATGATCTTTCTGCCACTCCTCAAGCTGACGAACACGTAAAAAATCACAATAATCAATTAACAATTCTTCTAAACTTGCTCTTGCAACGTTTGTTAGCTTAATTTCCATTTCTTTAGATGTCGCAGATGCCATGCTCGCTTCAGCAATATTTTGCTTGCCGGAGCGAGCCGCTTGTACCATCTGATCAATGGTGCGATCACCTTTAGCAAGGAATCGCTCTACAAAGTAAGCAGTGGCATCATAGATGACTTCCGCTTTCTTATAGGACTGAAGCTTTCGATACCCACCATGGCTAGTGATAAATCTTTCTACCATCACACCTCTTAGCGACAAACATGCCTGCGTTTAATGGGCTTTCCAGTTTCCGGATTAAGAAAAAGCGGAGAATATCTTGGCCGATCAAAATCGAAAAATGGCAATAAAGAACCTGCCACCGCATCAAAAGACTGATCTCCAATGCGTCCTAAACCCCAATTATCTTCAATAAAACGCAAAACAGATGTTTGATCTGTAAGCGAATGATCGACAAAATTAGATCTAACAAATGGCGAAATGATCAGAAAAGGTATACGCAATCCATATCCAAGCCGCGCTTGGTAAGCTCCTGGCGGAGGATTTCCCGCATCTCCAGGTTTTACTAACGCATCTGCTGCAGTATGCGACTGATTGATGATGGGTGGCAACTCATGATCATACCATCCTCCACTATCATCCCAAACAATCATGATAGCCATATGGCGCCACTCACGCGTCTTTTGAAGACGGTTGATCGTCTCTACTAAAAATGTTTGCAAGGCTAAAGGATCCGAATAACCCGGATGTCCATCTTGATAAGCAGCCGGCTTCAAAAAAGAGACAGCTGGAATACTGTGCTGCTTGACAGTTATCCAAAAGTCTTCCAGATCATATTGGTGATTGGCTTGATCTTGAAAACCAATCAATTCAGGAGAACTAGGAGGAAGATGCAAAGGATTAGAAGTCGAACGGTAATATTGAAAAGGTTGGTGATGCGGAATATAATCTGCCGTCAACTTACCATTGCTTCCAATATGTGATTGAGCGCAATCTCTAAATCCCCCTTGAAAGTATCCCCACGTAATATTTTTCGCATTCAATAAATCTCCTACATTTCTTCCTGTCAGCTCTATCGTGGGTGGTTCAGAACATCTATCGAACGCAGGATCTTCATCCGAGATAAAAGTGCCATCAATCGTAAAAATGGAACTGCCTTGTGATAAATTAGGAGGAATGGCTCCATGAGTTTGTCCTGAGACAATATTAATATGTCCAGGTGCAGAAGGAGAAAATGTTGTCGAATGACAATTATCACTCATCGCAAAACGCTGCGCATAATTCCATAAGGCTGTCACTGTATTGCCATCAAAATAGCCCATAGCTGTAGGACAGTTAGGATTTACTTGCACAAAGCGATCCATTAAACCTGCGTGTGCAGCTTCTTGTAAGCTCGTATACCCATGTCTAGGATCACAAGTTGCCGCTTGTGAACGCTCTAATCGAAAAGGAGGAATGACATTAGTGTTATGCGTTAATAAAGCTTGCGTCAATCCATCAATTGTAAGTGTCTCACGTTTAGGTTTAAAAGAGGGTTCACCTGGAGGATTAACCGCAAAAGGATAAGTCCCAAAAAAGTGATCAAAAGTACAATTTTCAGGAATAATCACCACCACATGCTTAATAGGTGTTTCTGTCTCAAATTGTCGCGCATACTCCGAAGCATGATGGCTTCTTTCAGATGCCATTAAGGACGAAATCACCAAAAAATAGCCGCACACACATGCTACCCATAATTTATTCATTCTGGCTCCTTATCTATTTCTGTAACATCCATTGCTTTTTTGAAACACCAAACTTTTCTTGAGCTTCTTGAAAAGCTTCGTCTAAAGAATCAATTAAATAATCTTCACTAGATTTTTCTGATTGAGGATCTTTATAAACGATTAAATACACTCCTACTATATCTTCTTCTATAATGAGTTTTAAATAATTATTCTTATATACAAACTTTAACATGTAAATCATCTAATCAGCAGATAAGTTTGCTGTTGTTTGTTTATATCTTTCCATTATCAAACATTAAATCGTTTGATTAACATTAATAATTTAATTTTAAACACATTTTCTTACTTATCATTTAAGATCAAATCTACAGATCTTTTATTAAAATTTTTTAAATTATTTACATCATAAATACAAACGGTTAACTCTTTTTGAAAATCTTCATTAGATATATGAGCATGATTATTTACAGGTTTCTCCAAAAGATCATTAAGGCTATCTCTCAGTTCTAATGCTTCTGAAAAAGTTAAATACAATATAACCTTCTCTAAAGATTTATTAGAAATTTCATCTAATATACGCATTGTTGTTTTTCTCTAATTGTGTGGAATATTAGTTAGAGTTTTTTCTTTTTTACAATTTTCTACCCAATCACGAAAAATCTGTAAAACTTTCGTAAGATAATAAGGTCCACAGGACGATTCAAAATTATTATTTCTTATCAAACAAAAATACCAATTTCTTTCGTCTATATCGACTTGAATGGAAGAAAAAGAACACCCTTCACATTCAGTTCCTACTAAATTTATAACTACATACCAACCAGGATTATCAACTGTTTCTATTTTAATGCCATATTCATGTTCCCAGTCTCCATCACATTGTGATTCATACCATTTTTGTAGCCATTCGAAAACATTTTCTATTTCTATCATCTCGGCATTTCCCATTTATTAGCAGGTCTGATGCCTCCGGGACAAAGAGGATCATGTATATGAGGTGTTGTTATTTTCTTTTGAAGAATTTTATTAGTATGACCTACGCCAATTCCATCATATCTTAAAACACTTTCCCACATTTTAGGATCATAAGGATTTGTTTGGAGTCTAAATGTCTCATAATGGGTAACTTTATTGATTAATGGGTCTCGTCTAAATACTGTATGCGCTCCTTGTGCTAAAGGATCCGGTGTAAACCTTTTTCTATTTACCGATTTAGCAATAGGAGTTATTTCCCCTTTTGCCACAGATACAACTTCTTTTTCAACTGTTTGTATCACTGCATCAGTAGCCACCTTAGAAGCTGCCAAAGTACCCGATTCACCAGCAGCAACTCTAGAAGCGACTTGTAGAGCTTCTGTTCTAGCCAAATTTTTGGCTACCCAACAGCTCGCCACTCTGCTCACTCCTATAGCTGCGAGCCCATAACCCATTTTCACTAATTCACAAAATGGAGCTATCACGAACCAAGCACCGCAGATAGAACCGGCTTCTTCGCAAAAGTCATTGAGATCAGCCGGCTGATCACTTGGATAAAAATCTTGTTGCAAAAGTCCAATGCCGGATGTTTGCCAACCGGTTGACAAAGGCTCTTGAACACCTTGTACAAATCCATCTACAAAAGATTGTCCCGCATCTGACCAGCTAGCTTGATAGGATTCATTAGCAAAAACAGGTGTGTATACATCCGTGTCGCCTGTACAGTAACCTGCATTACAGGCTGCATTGACAGAAGCTGCATAGGCTTCACCAAGCAAGCCATAAGCGTCGTAAGCACTCAACGGATTGTGATGTAGGTAAGAATAGAGATTGGATCCATCAGCAAAGCCAATGGGATCAGGCGTTGTCCAACGTCCAATGCTAGGATCATAATAGCGTCTGCCAAAATAGATCCAGCCTGTTTCCGGGTCAATGCGTTTAGAAGCAAAACGCCAAGGGTTTTGAATGTGTGAAGCTGCAAGAGGCTCGCCTTGCGCATTGAAGATGGCTTCTTCGCCAAAGGCAGAATAACGATATGTTTCAACAGCTTCACCTGTTTGCGCATCCAGCAAGCATACCACGTTGCCTTGGTGGTCATGCAAAGGAGCAAAGGAACGTCCTTGAATCTCAATTAAAACGGCTGCGCCGATTTCAGTGTTAATGCCCGTTCCTAGCAGACGCAATTCTTGCACTTTTCCATTGGCATCAACACTTCCAATTTCATCTTGCCCTTGATAGAAGTAGCGTGTAGTGTGCCCTTTATGTGTTTTGGCTATCCGTCTATTTAAGGCGTCGTATTGGTAAGCCGTTTCCTCTTCACCTGTTTGTACACGAATAAGACGATCAAGCGCATCATAACCATAAGTGATCGCATGACCGCCTTGAGTTTTCTCAGTTAAATTACCTCTTGTATTGTATGTATAGTGATCATGACCTTGAAAAGTCAACTGATGCAATACATTAACATCATGAAAAATATCGTTTTTAAACAAGCGATTGTGCAAAGAATCAGTTTGATAGATAAATGCAAAATGATTGTTTTCAGTTTTTAAATGATCAAGGTCATCATAGGTATAAACTGCCTGATAGTTTCCTGCTTTGTCAAATGTAGAAGAATAGACAAGGCGTCCTAAATTATCATAGCCATGATCGGGAATAAGCCTTGCCCACTGTGCATGTTGGCTACTTTTCACTCTTCCTAGCAGATCGTGCGTATAGCGCACAGATCCGGCTTGTCCGATGAGCTGCGCACTTAAAAGTTTACCGGATAGGTCATGTTGTTGATAGACGTGAGTATATCCATTTCGCCTAACGGCTGTTAAAAAAGCAGCGTTGTAGTGGTATGTGAGCGAAGACTGATCAGGTAATTTGACTTCTATTGGTCTTCCCATGCGATCATAGGTGTAACTGAGACTTAAACCTGAACCTTGCGTTTCTTTCTGCAACCAACCCTTTTTATCATAGTCAAAACGAGTGGCTGTGTCTGTCTTAGCATCAAAAATATGTGCGATTTGGTGGCGTGCATTGTAGGTATAAGTATAATCAATCGATTGATCACTAGAAGTTAAATGATGGAGGCGTCCTAAGGCATCATAAGTGTAAAACAGCACGGTATCATCGGGTTTAATGATACGTTCTCGTTGTGCAAAGGCGTTATAATCAGTATAGGTGATTCTTTGTAAAGGATCACCTGCAGCTTCTATTAACTGCTTTTCTTGTCCACTTGAGTGATAACTCCAAAGCGTGGTGATGACTTTTTGTGCTTGTCTTTCATAAACAACTGTATCAAGCACTTTAGTGCGTCTACCCACGGCATCATAGAAGATATCTTGCAAAGAGACAATAAAACCTGCTGCATCTTTGCGAATGACAGACACGATGCGTCCTAATGCATCGTGAATCATATGCGTAGTGCGTCCTTGCGGATCTGTCACTTGAATTTGTAGTACAAATTGATTCAGGGCATTGGGATAACAATAGTTATAGGTAAAATACGTCGTTTGTCCTGTGGCATCTGTGATGCTTAAAGGTGCACCTTCACTATTATAAATGGTGCGTGTGTAAGCTTCTCCAGTTTCTGTCAAACGTTTGATTTCCGTGCGATTACCCTCTTCATCATAAGCATAGCTTACACAGGCAAGTATATGGCCTTGGGAATCTTCTACGCGTTCTTCTAACACTTGATTTAAGACATCATAGGTGTAGGATTGAATTTGGCATTCATCTGGATAAAAACCAAAATATTCCTTCGTATAAGCGAGACGGCCTAATTCATCATATGCATAGGTTGTAAGCGCATTTTCACACGTTTCACTAGTCAGTCGACCTGCCCCATCATATGTGTAAAAAGTCTCGCAATCTAATGCATCCTTTTTGTAAATGAGCCGCCATCCTTTATACTTAAAAGACTGTGAACTAAGTAATTGCTCATGCACATCCCGGACTTCTTCTTTTAAAATCCTACCTAAGAAATCTCTTTCATAGACGGTATAAGTGCCATTGGGTTCAATTTTTTTAGCCAACGTGCCATCTAAATAGTAAATGAACTTTTTTTGTCTGCCATCTGGATGCTTAATTAAAAGCGGTGCCCCTCTTGCATTATAGGTGGTTTCTGTCTCTTCTTGGCAAGCATTGCTTATGACAGTAGGACGTCCAGCTGCGTCATATTGGGTTGTGGTATAAGGGTAAAAAGGAATATTTTGCGCGTCCACAACTAAGGGATAAGTCGTTTTAACCAAACGGCTCAAGGCATCATATGTATAATGTGTTTCTTGTCCATAGCGATCTATCATGCAGATGCGATTGCCTAAAAAGTCATAGCGATAATGCGTGACAAAAGAAGGCCCGTACGGATGCTTTTCTTCTTTTTTGATCAATCGATTGGCAAAATCATAATCATAATGGATTTCATGACCAAGCCTAGGACCTACTTCTTTGATGAGATTGTCATTATCATCATAATCTTTGGTGATAGTATATCCCAAAGCATTGGTTTCTTTTGTCACATTCCCATGCGCATCATATTCCCAAAGAAGAGAGTAGCGATGTACATTTTGCGCATCGTATATCTCTTTTTTTTCTAGATAGCCTTCTACAGAATAGTGTAAATCTTGACGTTTAAGCAGCTTTTCTTGACCGGTGATTAAATCGAGATATTTTTCTTCGATACGTGCGGGTAAATGATAAGGAGGTTCACTTCTTGAAGAAAAGTAAGTGATATGCCTTTCTGTGACACTTTCTAAATCCTCAACTAATGGATGACTTCCATCGTCTTGAATCATGCATGTAACAAAATTGGGAATCTTGTCATTATAATAAAAAAATTGACGAAAACGAATTTGATCTTTTTCCATAACATATTTGACTTGAATCAAATCCGTTCCCGGATAATAGCCTAACTCAAGGCCTTTGCCATTATCTTCGCCTTGTGCAATTAATAAGTGACGCTCATCAGAATCATAAATAAACCACTTGTGGTAGCTTTCTACGCCATTATCTTTAGGATTTTGAACGTTATCTAAAAGTAATTTGGGCGCTTCAGAGCTTGTAAGCTTGCCATAGAAACTTTCTTCTTCCACATTACCTATCTCATCATAATCAAAATAGTGCGCATAGAGATATTGTTCTTTTCCATCTTCAAGATATTTACCTTGTAGCTGGCCTTTACCCACCGGCAATTTAGGGCCTTTTAAGCACAGACGAATGAGCTCTTCCTTGGTCAAATCCATCATGTAAGCAGGTGTCATTTCTTCCGGTATGATGTCTTTAATTTTATCTTCAATCTCTTGTGGGAGCGGCCGATGACTTCTTGAAATGGGCAAAATGCCGGGAATTGGTCTTCGATGTCTCTTTCTTGATCGGGTTTCTAAAGACGTTTTGGCAAGTAAGCAAGCTGCAATAAAATTGTCTGACGTACTATTTTGAGCAAGAAAAAAAGTGGGGTCATCCCAAATATAGCCTTCTGAACTTACTAACTGGTTTTCTTCATCAAAACGTTGAACTTTTGTCAGACGTTTCTCGCTATTATAAATATAGTCTGTTTTGTGGAGATAAGCATCATAGACCGTTGTTTTGCCTCCAAAATTATCTTCATGATAAACAAAACGTTCTGTGACAATGGGTGTAGCATCTGTTCCAACAGGTGCTAGACATGTTTTAATACGGTGATAGCGAAAATCGGTTTCATCTGCAACGTTAAAAGAACCCACACCATCAACTGCGTTGTCTCCTCTATGATAATAGTCTACTGCTTGAAAACGTCCTTCTGGCCATATTTTCTTTTTTAACAAAGGCAAAGCAGGTGCATGACTTTGCGATTTGAATGCATATTCATAATTCAATTCTTTTTGATGACCAAATTTCACTTTTTCTAGATAGTGCCGTTTGCCTGTTTTTTCATCTAATAATGCAAAACTATAGTTAGCCCACTTGCCATCACTGGCTGTCACTTCTAAATGTTTGGGATCAGAATAATGAAAGAGTAGCCAATTATAAGTGATCTCTTGATTAGGATTATAAGTCGTCAATTGACTAGGACTTGGATTAAAAACTAGCCAATTTCCATTTAATTGACGTTCAAAATCGAGCCTGAAATGATGCACTTTCCACTCTAGATCATCTGCCGTCTGAGGATTAGATCTAGAATGAGTTTTACCATGTTTAAAATAAGTTAAATGATGGCTACCGGATCTTGCTACACAATGCCCACACTTGGGATCTAGCAAAAGCATCAATTGATACAGATTACTTCTGGCACTTAATTTGCCTGAGCGGCAATTGGTCAATCCTTTAGTAGGCTTTAAGGGCAAAGCAATCGCTCCTTCGGCTGTTCGATGGGACGAAGCATGTAGAGTGGTCATGCCGGAGGCTTGTTCATAACGCGCTTTAAACGTATGATGATGTGTATTTTCTTCTATGACAAGTCTTTGGGGACGATTAAAACACCAATGATAGCCCAATTGATTATGCAAAAGATGTTCGGTTGAATAAGAACGATTCAAGATCAAAGGTTCTGGTCCCATCAAAGCAAAATCTGTCTCCGTATTCAGCCATGCACCTGAAATGACAGAAATAGAATGAACAGTGGTGGGAAGAATAGTCGACGTGTTGACTAAAGAAGTGTCAAAGAGATGCTCAAGGGAAAAGTCTTCCTCTTCTTGCGCATGAAGAACACCACTGAAAAAGCTTAAAATTATCCAAATCCAAATCCACTGCATCACGAGTCCTTTGGTTTGACTTGTGAGCTACTGTAGTGAATATGGATTTTTTTTAAAATAAATTTAAAATTTTGTTTGTCAACATAACGCAATAACAAACGACAAAAAAAATAAAAGCTTCTTTTGGTCGTTTAATTTGAAGGGTAGAAGTTTGCCTTTTCTAACACTTTTTTAGTGTGCAGTTTGCACTCTCGCCCCATTTGTTCCTGATTTTTTCGAGTTATTAGAGATTGCTATTATGCCCCCTACTAAGGCTGCTATACCTATTACACCTGCAGCAACTGCCACTCCTTTCCACACATCGCCAGACGAATGAGCTGTAGACTCGGGGGTAGGAGGACAAGTCGTATAAGTGCGTTTTTGAGAAGGGCATGACGCGCATCCCTCTTGTTCTTTTTGCCTTTGCGCTTCTTGCTTCATGTTTTGAATCATCTCTTGAAACACATGAGAAATTTTCTGATTTGCATCATAAGAAGATAAATCTTCTTTCAGCAATAAGCGTAAATTAGCAGCAGCAACAATATGTGGCGTTCTAAATGAGCGAGTATTAGATAAAGACTCATCTAAATTTGCATCACCGCGTCGCAACGCTTGCTCTTGCTCTTGGTCTGTTTCATTCCAACAACGAATCTGTTGCAGAGATTGACCGTTAACCAGAGGTGCATTCATTATGATGTGCGCCACATGTTTAGCTTGATAAGAGGCTTGTTCGAAAGACAATCCTATTTTACGTTCGTTAAAATCTTTCTGAATTTCTTTTTGCAAATAATTAAACCAATTTTGACTGTTGGTTAAATTCAACTCTTTGACGACATGTGCAACCACTAAACCTCTAAGTATATCTGCGGGATGTTCTTCCGAACCTTCGTGAGATAATTTATTATCTGCTCTAACTGATCTAAGATAAGCGATTAATCCAATTGCAGCGGCTGGTCCCATATAAAGCACACTCATTACATCAGCTGCTGCCTCACTTACTCTATCTGTCCAATAATTTGCCCATTTATCGCTCATTTTAATGCGTGGATCAGCCAGATAATCCCACACTGCATCAGATAAAGGTTTGGATAATTGCATTCCTGATTCTAAAATAGTATGGGCCATTTCATGCCCAAGAACAATCCAAGCTAACACGCCTTGTTGAGAATATTCTAAAGGAAAAGAAACGATTGGAACTGCATTGCCATTCAATTGTATACTGTTTACAGTATGTTGAGACTTAGCCCAAGGCCCTGATTTTGCATCTCCCCACTTGACTAAGGGAGCTAAACAATGACTGGTTGAGCAATAACCTGAAGAAGAAACAAAAGTTCTCCACATATCACATGCAAATTGTTGCAAAGCACAAGTTTCATCCCATTTAAAATTAGTGCCATGTTGTAGAATTACCTGTGCAATATCACGAATATGCGCACATCGATTTAGAAAAGCTGCTCCATAGTGTGAATAATTTCTGCGCAGTTCTTCCGGAGAAAGAAGTGCATACCCTAAATCTATTTCCGAAACATTTTTTAAATATTCTTTAGCCGGCGTCCAAAAATCATGAGCATAATTTCCCGGCAAATTACAACGCATGCTATCTATCTTACAGACTAATTCCTTTTTATTTGAGGGAATTTCAGGCAATGACTCCCATAATAATAGATAGGAACTAGCAAATTGTACATCTGATGTTAAAGCTTGGAGATTTTGTGAGACAGATCCTCTAGACATAGCACTTCCCTCCACTTAATAGAATGTATAAGTTAGATTTCTTAAAAACCTGGTAAATAATACCTGTCACGCAAATGCGCTTTCGATCTTAACGCCACATCCGGATTTTCTATCTGTTCAATATAAGGTAAATCCGCTTGCTTCTTGATGAGAGCTAACTCACGACTCTTTGTATACGGTTCAAAGCGATGATGATCCCAATCAATATTTAGTAATGAAGGATGCTTGCGATCAAATGCATAAAAGTGCACACAACCTGCTTGCAACCACACCATGCCCACATATAACTCATCTATATAGCGTCCATAGAAACTTTCAAAAGTGATCTTGACATCTAAATCGTTAGCTGTAAAAGGAAAGTGATCCAATTCAAAACTCACAACCGTATTATTGTTGAGCCGATAAAGAAATTCTTCAACTAATTCAACCATGAGTAAACGCGCATCATACACAGTCAATAAACGCTGAGAGGAATACTGTAAGCAGATTTTCATAATATAATCATCATAAGCCGCCCATGAGTCTTCTAGCTCAAGATGCTTATCGATTTTCATTTTGGTCGAAAAATTGATCACAATAGTGGATAATTCTTCAGAATCAATTTTTTTTATCCACGGTCCAGTGGCAACGACTTTAGGTTGACAACTCGTCAGAACGGCAGCTAAAAACATGAGCAAAATCGCTAGATAACGCATGGCAAAATATTTCTCCTCAGGACGTGTCTTAATAAGGCAAGTTACTAGAAGAGAGAAAATAAAAAAACAAAAAAATGCATCCTACCTATGAACATGCTGCGGATAATAGGCTTGATACCACCGAACAAAATGCGCAATGCCTTCTCTTAAAGAAACTTTTGGGCTAAATCCTAACTCCTGTTGACTTGCTTCAATATTTGCATACGTCGAAACCACATCACCTGCTTGCAAGGGCAATAGGATTTTTTCCGTTGTGCATCCTAGTTCTTGCTCAAGAAAATGAATCATATCTAAAAGATTTTCAGGATGATGATGTCCCAAATTAAAAAGAGCATAAGGCAACGACCGCTCTAAAGCTGCTATCGTTCCCGCCACAATATCATCAATATAGGTAAAATCACGCTTCATCTGTCCGTGATTGTAAACTTCTATGGGACGTTTCTCTAAAATGGCACGCGCAAACGAAAAATAAGCCATATCTGGACGTCCCCAGGGTCCATACACGGTGAAAAAACGTAGTCCTGTCACAGCTATTCCAAACAGATGATGGTAGGTATGCGCCATCAATTCATTCGTTTTTTTGGTGACGCCGTAAAAACTGGCTTGCGCATCTGTACGCTCTTCCACCGAAAAAGGAAGCTGGGTATTGAGGCCATAAACCGATGAAGAAGAAGCATATACCAAGGGAAGATGCGGATATAAACGACAAATTTCAAGAATGTTGAGAAACCCTTCAATATTCGCTTGGACATAGGCATGCGGATTTTGCAGCGAATAGCGCACCCCCGCTTGAGCGGCCAAATGTAAAATATGCGTAGTTTGATGTTTCTCTATTGCTTGCTGCAAGTTCACGCGATCTGTCACATCGCCTTCTAAAACAAGTACTCCATTTTTTGCCAATTCAGCTGCGCGATCGCGTTTCAGTTGCGGATCATAATACGCATTGTAATTGTCATAACCTAGAACTTCATCTCCCCTTTGAGCTAGAGTGCGTGCCACGTGGAACCCAATAAAACCCGCAGCGCCTGTAATAAAAATACGTTTCTTCGTCATATTTTTCCTTTAAATATCGCTAGAAGGTAGGCCAAGCAAATTCAGTAACCGCTCTAAGTCATCCCACCCATAATAATCTAGACTAATGCGTCCTTTTTTTCCCTGTGCTTGAATACACACTTTGGTTCCAAAATGCTCGCGCATTTTTTCAGCAAGCTGCTCCAGGTAAAAATCACGCGTCACATACGTCAATTGTTGTTTTTTGGCTTTTTCCCCTAAGCGGTGCGCCGCTTGTTCTGCTTCCCTTACAGAGAGATCATCACGTAAAATGAGTTCATGCAACAAGATTTGCTTATCTTCTTGATCTAAAGCCAAAATGGCTTTGGCATGTCCCATACTAATGTAATTTTTAGCTACGCTTTCTTGGATAGACGCCGGAAGTGTTAACAAACGCAAATAATTAGCGACTGTCGAGCGTTTTTTGCCGATACTTTGTGCAAGTTGATCTTGTTTAAAGCCAAATTCTAGCATTAATCGTTTTAAAGCTTTAGCCACTTCTAACGCATTGAGATCGACACGTTGAATATTTTCAATCAAAGCGGCCTGAGCCGAAATCGCATCCCCCGTATGACGCACATACACGGGTATGACTGTCAAAGCAGCGAGCTGAGCAGCACGCAACCGACGTTCGCCTGAAATCAATTCATAGAGACCAGAATCCGGCAAAGGACGCACTAAAGGCGGATGTATAAAACCTATAGACTGAATGGATTGAGCTAATTCTTCTAAATCTTCTACTTTAAATTCTCGCCGCGGTTGATAGGGACTGACTAAAATATCAGAAGGACACACGTATCTTAATTCATCAAATAGCTGATGGGAATGCGCATCTTTCACTTTTACCTCTTTTTTATTTTAAATAAAATGCTGAAAAATATTATGACTTTATTTATGATTTTTTATCAAATTGACAAAAAAATTTTAACCCCCATGAAGTTATGAGTAAACCTACGCCCTCTTCCCTAAAAAATATAGACTTTGGTGAAGACTGGAGTCAGCATCCGCTAGTCGACTGGTTAGCTAATCATAAACAAATTATCCTATGGATCTTTGTTGGTCTTTTAGCTTTATTGATTTTGATTTATCAATTCATGTCCATGCGCACTGTGCATAATGAAAAAGACTATTATCAAGCTCAAACCGTTTTTAATCAGTTTCAGCAAGCCGATTTCTCTGAAAATCCAGCTCTTGAGTCTGATTTAAAACAGTTAGAAACCATGATGAATACCCATCCTGAATTAAAAGCACGCTATGAGGGACCTTTAGCTCAAACATTGCTCGTGTTAGGACAAGTGCCACAAGCGCGTTTATTTGCAGAGGGTATTTTTAAGCGCACACAAGAAGAACACCTGCAGCTTTACCAAGACTATTCTAAGACTTCTCTGCTAATAGGCGAAGGAAACTATGAAGCTGCTTTACAGCAAGCACAGCAACTTCAACAAACGCTTGCTCAATTGGAGCCAAACGCTGCTTTACCTACACTTACTGTCTTTAATTTGATTCGCTTAGGTGTCCTTTATCAACAATTAGGACAACAGCAAGAAGAGCGGCAAATATGGGATCAACTGCAAAATGCAACCGACTATTTAGAAGCAGTTGTAGCGGTTAATCAAGCACTTAAAGCGGGACAAGCTTCTTTAAACCAATATATTGAAGAAAGAAAACAAGCTTTAATTCCTTAGAGAACTTGCGAATTTAATTCGAGCCTGTTAGATATAAAAAGAAGTTAAATTTTTGCTTTTTCTTGTTTTAAATTGAAAAATATTAAAACAAATAAGAGTGGAATATTTTATCCAATTTCAATGGATAAAATACATTTATAAACTCCAAAAAGTGGAACGATGGAGCTCAAAAGGAGGTGACATGAGGCATTTAATTCAAGCTCGAAGCCACAGCGTTGGGGATTTTTTCTAGAAAAATGGTAATAAACCTCGCTTCTGGCGAGATATAAAGAAATATATGAGAAGAAAATAGTGTTTTTAGATGCTTTTTCATTCTCAACTAACTACCTGTCAAAAGGTAGATGGAGAAGGCCTGTGAGCAATTTAAGTCGCTCGCTCGCACTTGAGGAAACTAAAGAAACGACATTTAAATGTGAAGTTCAGCTTCCCGTGCGACATCTGTCTATCCGTAATGCTTCGACAACTACTCCACAACCTGCTTGTCAAGTTGTCAAAGTGAGTGGAAGTGTTACTGTTTCTTTCTAATAGAGAGAAAAACTAAAATTGGCGGCTACTTCGGTAGCCGCCTTTTTTATTTTAATGGACAAAGGACAAACGACACTAAGGACACCAAGGACCTTAAAGACAAAGTGGACAGAAAATGTTCCTTTCTGTCCACTTTGTCTTTAAGGTCCTTGGTGTCGTTTGTCCTTTGTCCAGTAAACTCTAATTAATAACACCGATTATGAATCGCATATTCATAACGTACTCGATCCAATAGATCTTGATCTAACGGACAAGGTTGAATGCCCCAGATCAAGTTGGCATAGTTATGAATAGAAAAATCAGATGAAAACTTACCCATTCCTGCAATATTGTGAATGGCATACTCAGCCCAAATGCGAGGTTTTTTATACATTTCCTCCACTTTTTGCTGAGTATCGTAATAAGCTTGTAAGTCTTTCAATGTGAAATAACGGTCTGGCGGTCCGCCATAGTGGGTTTCGATCAATTTATGATAAAGATCGCTAAAGACTTGGTGCTCTTCCTCTGTTTGTGCGAAAGTACGATCACGTAAGCTGTCCACAGCCCGTTTAATGCGTGGATTATTTTCATACACCTCTTTAGAGTGATAGGATCCCTCTGCTTTCATCTGCGCAATCTGATCAGACGTACAACCAAACGCGAAAGGCCACCATTGCGCAGTGACTTCTTGCTCCATTTCAATGTTAGCACCATCTCTGGTTCCAATGGTCAAAGCCCCATTGATGGCCATTTTCATGTTGCCTGTTCCAGAAGCTTCTGTTCCCGCTGTTGAAATTTGCTCAGATAAATCTGTCGCAGGAATCACAACTTCCGCACGCGTCACATCATAGTTTTCTAAATAAACAATTTTTAACTGCCCTGCAATGGCAGGATCACGATTCACTTTACGCGCAATAGAACAAATTAAATGAATAATATCTTTGGCCGTCTCATAGCCTGCAGCTGCCTTACCTCCAATAATTGAAGTCCGTTTGATATGACTTTGTGGATTTTGCGTTAACTCTTGGTAAACCATAATCAAATAAAGCGCATTCATCAATTGGCGCTTATATTCATGAATTCGCTTGATTTGCACATCAAATAAAGAATCCATGTCAATTAAAGGCGGAGGAATCACCGGTGCTCCCGTCGCATTTCTTAACTTATTTTCACGATTGAGAAATTCAATGCAACGTACTTTGTTCTTTCTCTTAATTTCCATAAAAGCATCTTGCGAATCAGGATCTCCCGCAAACTTAGCTAACTCTCGCAGTTTTAGAAAATCTGTGATCCAGTCGTCACCGATGCGCTTGCTAATAAATTTAGCTAAATCGGGATTACACTCTAATAACCAACGTCGCTGCGTCACTCCATTCGTCACATTGATAAAACGGTCAGGGAAAAGCTCGTTAAAGTCCTTGAATACGCTGTTTTTAAGAATCTCTGAATGCAACTGCGCCACCCCATTCACTCTATGCGAACCTACAATCGCTAAATGCGCCATTCGCACACGTCCATTCTCAATAATGGACATGCGACGAATGCGATCTTCATCTTTGGGATATTTCGCACGTATCGTATTACAGAAGTCTTGGTTAATCCGTTCAATGATTTTGTATTGACGAGGAAGCAAATAATAAAACAAGGTTTTATCCCATTGTTCTAAAGCCTCACTCAAAATGGTATGATTGGTATATCCTGTACAAGTTTGCGTAATTTCAAATGCTGTTTTCCAAGGTAAATCATAGTGCTTCGTCAAAATACGCATGAGTTCGGCAATCACAAGCGAAGGATGCGTATCATTAATTTGAATACGCACTTTATCTGCAAACTGTCGAAAATTATTAAAATGGACTAAATGATGCCGAATAATATCCTGCAGAGAAGCTGAGACTAATAAAAATTCTTGCTTAAGACGAACACGCTTACCAATTTCTGTATTATCACTTGGATACAAAACATCTGTCAACGTTGTGTTCTCAGCGGCTTGATCCAAACGTCCCGCATTATAACGTTGTAATAGAAAATTCCGTGGAGAATCCTTTGTCGACCATAAACGTAAAGTGACCACCGAAAAATCATTGTGCTTGCTATAACCTACAATCGGATAATCATACGGCAACGCACCCACTTCTTCGGAATCCATCAAATCCATGATTTCATCCCCATGAATATTAAAAGAGGCCTTCGGTGTCCCACAAAACTTGACGTGTACGCGGCGTTGGTCACGACGAAATTCCCAAGGATTCTCATTCAATAACCAACAATCAGGCGCTTCTACTTGCACTCCATCCCATATTTGCTGCTCAAAAATGCCGTATTGATAGCGTAAACCATAAGCTTGCGCAGGATAATGATGTGTCGCTAAGGCATCCAATAAGCACGACGCTAACCGCCCTAAGCCACCATTACCTAATCCCGGATCTTCTTCACATTCGATAATATCACGAAAATTGCGATTCATCTTTTGCAAAACAATACGCAGAATATCCGCTGAACAGAGATTAGTGATGTTGTTCAGAAAAAGACGGCCCGGCAAATACTCCATCGATAAATAATAAACCATACGCACTTTACGCATGGCAATCGTCCGCGCTGTAGCCATCCAATTAATCATCGTTTCTTCGCGAATGGCATAACAAAGCGCGCGATAAAACTCATCAGATGTCGCTTCTTCTGAGGTACGACCAATCGTACTGATCAAATGAGATCTGACTTTTTTAATTAACTCTTCAGCTAATACTTCTATCTGTGACGTTTGCGCCGGATTCATCTCATACCTCTCTTATCATCTTCCTATTTCATACATGATTTCTTTTTTTCATGATCCAAAATTTAAATTAGCATATCATTTATTTATCATCTATTAACCATTGAGGGAATGATGCAACGCTGGCACTGGTTTCAATTTATTTCAAATGGCGTCTTAGCCCTCTTTATCGGAATCATGATCTATGCCACTTTTGTTGCATACACACGTCGTTCAGGTTCAACGGGATTGGATATGATGACTATTCAAAAAATTCGCTATGATGCCATTTCTCGAGAAAATCCATGACCCTGTTTTTCTCCCTTCTGCCTCTTTATTTGTTCGGTAATGTCCACTGTTTAGGCATGTGCGGCCCATTAGTCATGCTCATTGGTCGTCATCACTATCGCTTTTTCTATTTTGCGGGACGCCTCCTCTCCTTTAGTTTAGCCGGGCTTTTAGCCGGTGCTGCCGGAGCTGTCTTACACGTTATTCTTAAACGTTATTATCTGGCTGAAATAGGGAGCCTTCTCTGCGGCATTCTTCTTATCGGCTGGGGATTTCAAAAACTTTGCCGGTGGTCCATTTCTTATAAAATGTTAAAAAATAAACGTTTAAGTCAATTACAGCAGCAAATCTCGCTCCTTCTATTAAAAGACACGCCCCATACCACTTTTCTCTTTGGTTTTTTAACAGTCGCTCTTCCCTGTGGACAAACGCTCATTGTTTTTTCTGCTTGTGCTCTTGTCGGAGATGCCTTCATTGGATTCTTTAATGGCTTTGCCTTTGCACTCCTTACGACACCTTCTTTAATTTTAGCAATGCATACTTTGACTTTATTTAAAAAACTGAAACAGTATGATCGGTTTGTATTAGGAGGAAGTTCTATTTTGGTGGGCTTATTGGCCTGTTGCCGGGGTTTAGCAGAAATGGGATGGATCTCACATTGGATTATTAACCCTGAAGCGTCTGCTTCTTACCATCTCGTGATATTTTAATGAACAAAGAACCTATTGCGCTTTACATTTTTCGCTTTGTTCTTGGGCTCGGTCTTTTTGCGTTTATGGCCATGCTCTATTGGTCGTCAGTGCTCATTGAGCAAGATCTCAAGTTTGTACAGAACGATCTTTTGCAAGTGAAAAATGAATTACTCGCTTTGCATGGTGAGATAGATAAAGGACGTGTCGATCTTCTTAAAGCACTTTTAGAGCGCTCTTATACAAAAGAAGTCTCCACTTCAGCCGCTCCTGAACGTCACGACACATCGATTGCAGCGAACTTATTGTCACCTGATCCTTT
Source organism: Parachlamydiaceae bacterium (assembly GCA_030147755.1). Lineage (GTDB taxonomy): Bacteria > Chlamydiota > Chlamydiia > Chlamydiales > Parachlamydiaceae > JASBUW01. The sequence goes on along the minus strand of JASBUW010000149.1, from coordinate 1,980 downwards.
TTACACCAAAACCTTACCTCAATTGCTAGGATCTCATTTTAAACCTCATGGTATTCGCAAGGAAGATTCTATTGGCAAACCCCATCACTTACATCCTTTTAGCAATTGGAGTCATATTTCTGAATGGATTGCCATGTGTTCTGTTTCTTTGACGTCTCAAGAAATGGGGAAATATGAAACTTTTGCTCCTGACATGGCACTCTCGATGGAAATACGTTACAATCAAAATCAACAACCTGAATATTGGCTCACTTTACGTCAAGATGTCTATTGGCAGCCATTGAATCCTCATCATTTTTCTGACGGCATCAAACTAGCTCCCGATTTTTTGCATAAACACCAAGTGACTGCCCATGATTTTAAGTTTTATTTTGATGCGTTGATGAATCCTCATGTACAAGAAGAGCAAGCAGTAGCTTTACGCCTCTATTACAGCGATGTCGAAGAAATGCGCGTGATTGATGATTTTACGCTTGTTGTGCGCTGGAAAACGCGTAAGGCAAAAGATCAAAATGGCAAAGACATCTATCAAATGAAATATCTTGCAAAATCGCTGACAGGTGCTTTGCGCCCCTTAGCTCGCTTTGTGTATCAATATTTTGCTGATGGCACCAAAATTGTGCCGGAAGATGATGAACCCAATACTTATCGTACAAATCCTGTGTGGGCGCAAAATTTTTCTCATCATTGGGCGAAAAATATCATTGTGAGTTGTGGTCCTTGGTTATTTGATGGCTTAACAGATCGCGAAATTCGCTTTAAACGTAACCCGCACTATTACGAGCCCTATGCCGTCTTAGTCGATGCGTACGAAGTGAAATTTCGTGACTCACCTGATGCCATATGGGAAGACTTTAAAAATGAAGGTATTGATTTATTTAATGTAATTCCCAACCAACTCGCAGAACTCGATTTATTTCTACAAAGCCGGCCTTATCAAAAACAAGCTCAGCAAGGCAAAGCGGTCAAACGTTTAGACTATATTGCACGTAGCTATAATTATGTAGGCTGGAATCAAGCACGGCCTTTATTTGCGAGTCGTCAAGTACGTCAAGCTTTGACAATGGCTATTGATCGTGAACGCATTATTCGACAGAATTTAAATGGCATGGGCATGCAAACAACAGGAACGTTTTTTCCTTTGTCACCTTCTTATGATACCAACCTCAAGCCTTATCCGTTTGATTTGGATCGTGCGCGTGAATTATTACAAGAAGAAGGATGGTACGATAGTGATGGCGATGGCATCATTGATAAATTAATCGATGGCAAACGCGTTCCTTTTCGCTTTACATTGACCTATTTTGTTAAGAATCCGACCACTAAATCGGTTTGTGAATATATTGCGACGACCCTAAAAGAAGTGGGCATTGATTGTAATTTAAATGGCGTTGACATGGCAGATTTGTCGGCTATTTTTGAGGACAAAGATTTCGATGCTGTTTTCTTAGGATGGGCCTTAGGAGCTCCTCCTGAGGACCCTAAGCAAATTTGGTACTCCACAGGAGCAAAAGAAAAAGGCTCTTCTAATGCGATTGGATTTGTCAATGCTGAAGTGGATCAAATTATTGATCAACTTGAATATGAATATGATCCTAAAAAAAGAATCGAACTCTATCATCGTTTTGATGCCATCATTTATGAAGAAGCTCCTTATGTTTTCTTATATACACCCAAAGCTGTATTGGCTTATCGAGAATATATGCAAAATGTGTTCATTCCAGCTGAAAGACAAGATTTGATTCCAGGAGCGAATGTGGGTGAACCTCAATCTAGTTTATTTTGGATTCGCGAGGAACATGAATAACTCATCTTGCAGAAAACGACAAACGACGCAAACGACAAAAACGACCTTAACGACGTATAGGTTCACTGTGTACATAGACTGTTTGCCCTTTGTGCGGTAGCACTATAACTGCATTAGCCCAGACCGAGCGCGTTTAGCGCTCGTTCTGGGAAAAAAGCCATTTCATGAGCACT
>JASBUW010000144.1 GCA_030147755.1 Parachlamydiaceae bacterium | reverse complement strand
TGCAAAAATGAGTTCTGCACCAAATCTAAGCAAGCGATCTTTATGCGTCAAAACCAAACGAGCTATTTTCTTTTCGAGAATTAAATGAATAAGAGTTTTGAGTCCTTTTTTTTGATAATTCATACCAGATCCCAAATCTTGGATAATTTGAAAATTCCAGCCTTGTTTGGCACAATAATTCGCTAAAACTTCTGCTTGTCTTTCAAGATCTTCTTTTTGATCGTGGCTTGCTACTCTAGCATAACCCACAGTCAAATCATTTTCATCGATTGTCTTGCCAATTAATAAATCGAGATCGTAGTATCTTGTCTCCCCACTTGACTTTCGCTGAGGCACCAGGTATCCTGACGTTTCCCAACGTCTAAGAGTTTGAATACTCACCCCTAAAATTTTTGCGGCTTCGCCAATCTTGATAAATCTAGTCATTTGTATAGATAGTAACAGATATGTATAGATTTATGCAAACAGTTTCAAACCTTAATGCGGGTCTTCCGCCCTTATGGGGCTTAATGGGCTGGTCACCTAATATTATGCAGGGAAATTATCCGAGTAATAGTCAATTCTTTACAAGTGCATCTGACGCTGACGAAGATATCCTCAGAGGTTTAATTGAGGGCTATATGAAATTTGGAGAAATGACATTCCAAGATACTAAGACTCCACCCGGTCCTAACATCTATAATTCCCTCACTTTATCTCAGATGGCGCTCTACGCTGGACAAAGCTTTGTTAATTTTAATCCAAATCTTACTACTCAAAACAACCCATCTGATATCGGTATTCCCAATAGTGGTCCTTATCAACTCCCTCCGACACCCGATAATTACATGCTCACAAATGACATTTGGGGGCATGATCCCGTCAATCCTGATTATTATGATCCTATCTTATTTCAGGAATTAGCTGCTTTTTTTGCGAGACAAACAAGCGGTTCATACATTTCGTCTATTAACACGTTGAATACAGCTAGCATAAATACCTCGGAAGCCATTCAAAAATTTGCCGATTCATTTGGTGGCTGGGTTCCCAATACAGCCTATGAAGAAGGCAACCCAGGCACTTTTGGCTATGATGCTGTGCGCATTTTAATGCGACTAGGAGAGTATATTTCTACACCAGGTGTTATAATTCTACTACACAGGGAGAAAAAATTCAGAAACAAGCGATTTCAATTCTTCAAAAATTGCTCGGCAACATTCTTCCTTTAAGCCAACCTTTTCCGAATCTTAATGGATGGCCTGGTAATTCCTATCAATTTCCTCCTTCTGGATTAGTGGGAGGCGCTTTTACGGGTCCTTTATACTTAGCTTTAGCGTCTTTAAAAAAGCAAAATGCTCTTGATCCAATAGGTATCACACCAGCCCAGTTTAGTGCTATTCAAGCTGCTTTTAATAGTGACTTAAGCAATTTCAGTAACATCAGTAACTTCAATTCTTCTAACTGGGCTACACAAGGTTATTTTTCTGCTCAACTGATTTTGCTTTGTAACGCCATTATAGACCGATTAAGTCTGGATTAAATCACTTCTTTAAGCAAAAGGACAAACGACCATAACGACAAAAACGGCCTTAACGACAAACGACAATAAGGACTAAAATCATGATTGTCGTTTGTCTTTTTGCTTATTAACTCAAGTCACATATGGCGTTATTTGCTATTTTTCTAAAGAGAAAAGAAAAATCGCAGGCTTTTTCTCTAAATTAGGCAAAGTGCATTTTTTCCAATGCACCATAGTTTGTGTGAGAACACCCTGTGTAGGCAAAGTGAGATCCCACGCTACGCACATCGTCGCATGCTCCGGAAGCGCCTGAATTAAAGCTTCTAAAGTATGTTTGTTGCGATAAGGGGCTTCCATGAAAAGCTGCGTCGCTTGTTCTTGACGCGCTTGATCCACTAAATGCTTCAACTGCTGTTTGCGCTTCTCCGGTTCACGATCCAAATAACCATGAAAAAAGAATTTTTGCCCAGGAAGTCCTGACAACATGAGCGCCATCAAAATAGAAGAAGGTCCGACAAATGCTTGAACCAGCATTCCTCTTTGACGTGCACGTGCCACTAGCTTTGATCCCGGATCTGCAATACAGGGAAGTCCTGCATCAGACACAAATCCCCAACGCTCTCCCGCTGAAATAGGCTCCAGCAAAAAATCAAGTTGATCAAGCGGTGTATGCTCATTAAACAGCGCAATGGGAATTTCCAAAGCAGGCTTCTTTGTCTCAAAACGCTTTAAATAGCGTCTTCCTTCTGCTTCACTTTCTGCAATTAGTCCATCTAACGTCTGCACCGCTTTTGCGACACTAGCAGGTAAAAAAGGATCCGCATGACGATGGTCTCCCAACAAGTTGGGTAATAAAAGAAGAGCCGGTTTATCACTCATGATTTATTTCACACAGTTAAGTAGTTAATTGAACAATTAAAAGTTCTATCAATATTTTTTCTTCGATTTGAGAATTTTTAACACGCATTTCTGTTGCATCCAGAAGGAGTAATCCTTGCTTAAGCGCGTCTAAACCATAGTGCTGAGCTTGCCACATATGCCGCTCAAGAATTTGTCCTTTCATATAGGGAAATTCTTGCGTAATATCAGGACCTCGTTTTCCTTGCGCTAACAGCAAACTAATTTGATATTCTGTTTGAAATTGAGAGCGCAATTGACGCAATAAAGGCAACAAAGCATGTCCATTGTGCAAAAAAGCATGCGCCATCTGCAGAGCCACGTGCGTGTCACGCCGAAATAGAGCTTCCCCTAATTGCCAAATGGATTCATGTTGCTGCTTTGTGCAAATGGCTTCGACATCTTGTTGTGTGATCTCTTTTTTTCCTTCACAGAAACAGAATAATTTCTCCAATTCCTGTGTCAGAACACTGGAATCACATCCCAGTTGGCGCACCAGTGACTGACAAACTTGATAAGACATCAATTTGCGTGCAGCCATCGCTTGTTTATTGATCCATTCTGCTAATCGTTTTTCTTTTTCCCAGGGTTTGATTTCGGCTAATTCTAGGATGACTCCCACCTGATCCATCGCTTTATAAAAAGCCGTATTTTTCTGCCAAGTGGAAGCACTTAAAATGAGGTGTAAGGAAGATTGCGGACGTGCTAAAAATTTTTCCAATCCTTCTTGAATCGATTTCTTTAATTTATCGGCTTGTTGAATCCAAATGACGCGCGTCTCACAAAAAAGAGAACGCGTATGAAGCGCGGTCCACAAAGCGTCTTCTTCTAATTGTGACGCCTCCCAAGTGGATAAGGACAATTCGCGTGAGTGAGAAGGTAGGAGAAAGCGCAACAGCAGTTGAGTCGCCTCTTGGCATTCAAAAGCCTCTTTTCCTAATACTAGATAAAGAGGCTTAAATTGCTGAGAAGGCGTATCCGTTAAATGTTTTTCAAATGCACTTAAATTGTCGTATTTCACAGGCTTTCTATTACTTAAGAGTGAAGTTATTTAGAATATAGAAAGTTGTGAAATGTTTCAATTACTCTTTAGGTTGTTTGCGCTGTTTTAATTGACTGCGTTTCCAGCCTTCTGCTGTTTGAATGCGTTGCTTAGATTTTCCTTCAGCAACTACTTTATTTTCCTGATCTTTTTGAGCGGGAGTCACATTTGCTTTTTTTGCCATCATATTACACCTCCTAACAAGAGTTAGAAGCTTAAGTGCAATTGACGTGCCAATCTCAAATAATTACCAATAAATTTTTCCGAGAGAGACTAATAACTCAGCATTGAGGAGAGTATTTCCTACCAGTCCACGCTGAAGGAGGGAAAAGAAAAAAGTGATTTTTTTATTGTCTTCTTCATCTTGTAAATATTCCAGATAAATCGCCATGTCTTTGTCTGCATCAGACAAATCAGATTGAAAATGAGCATTTAATTGTTCAAAATAATAAAGAGGATGAAAAGGAGCACTTGGAAGACGCAAACGTTGAGGTTCTCCTTTAAAGGTGCGCCAAGCTTCAATGATTTCTTCGAAACCGGCTGCTTTTTTCAATTTGAAAAGGAGCGTGCCAGCAGCTATTTCTGGTTGATCTTGCTGCTCGCTAGACTCTTCTGATAGATTCAAGGCTACTTGCACACTCTCTAAACCAAATTGATCGCTCAAAGGCTTCAAAATAAGGGATAATCCCACACTTAAGGGGCGGGGAGCAAAGAGAATTTTGTGTGTGAAAGTAGAAAGAAATTCAGGATTAATCTCTCCTACTACAGGTTCTTGACCATTGGCACTCTCATGAACAGTCAAAACTATCTGCTCCTCTTCTGCAAACAAGGCTTCTATTGGGGCGGCAACGGATTGAGATAGAGCAGAAAAGATAAGTTTAGCTTCTAAAGGTGGACGACAAGCTTGTATCGTGAGATTAGCAAGCGATTCCGGTAAAGAAGTCGGCATTGTCCATTTGCTTCCATACAATTGACCGCAAGACTGCTCTGAAGCACAAAGAGCCACGATTTCAAACCAAGGATGTTGACTTAAGCGCTGAACAAATTGTTGTCCGATACACCCTGTTGCTCCTAACACGGCAACGGGAATTTTATGGCGAAAGAAGAAGTCGGAGCTCATCATTATGTTTTACCTATAAGAAAAGTGAAAGTTCATGATACGCAAAAGACAAAAGGACAAACGACCAAAACGACACAAACGACCTTAGCGACAACGTGAAAGGACAAAAAAGACGAATCATTTTGTCCACTTAGTCCTTTCACGTTGTCGTTAAGGTCGTTTGTGTCGTTTGTGTCGTTTTGGTCGTTTGTCCTTACAGAATAATGTAGGGATAGTTAATTCTGTCAAATCAATGATTACATGTGAAAATAATTAAACCACTTGCTGATTTTAGACTCTGCTTCTTTTTTTTCTTCTTTCCAGGGAAGCTCTAACGGAACACAACCGGGCAATTTAAGTTGAGCAATCGCCTGAATCGCCTTTTTTAGCTCTTCTTTGTTATAAGTGAGTTTATTCTCGGCATCTGTAAAAGCTAATCCCCACCACTCTTGTGTTGGCGACCTGATTAAACACTTCTCACTGCACGACTGACCCTGTTGGCGCCGTCGACACGAATTGTGCTCAATAATTGCCCACACTTGCCGAATTTTTTGAGCCGTTGGATAATGATCCAGAACTCCTACTAATTGATTGTTATAGATTGAATTACCGTCACCCGGATAATAACATCCGCCTATGGCATGACCGGGATAATCAGGCTGATAAAATACAATAGCATCGTATTGCTCTGTCGTTATTTTTGGATAGTGCGTGAATTCCTCAGGCAATAGCTTAATTTCCACGCCAATCCCAAGTTCTTGCCCCAGATCCTTTAATATCTGCTGACATTTACCGATCGCTTGGGGAGGCGGTATTTTTTTCCCTCTACTGTCTTTTAGCCAAAAGCTTTCAGCACAATAACCTAAACCTATTTTAATCGGCGAAGTTGGATGCACATTTACCCCTTACAAACGAATAAAGCTTAAATTATATTTTTTTCTTCTGTTTGCTCGGCTTTTTCTCTTCTTGATTTTTCTCGATTTGCTCCAACAACTCGACCATCAAGCGCACACCCACACCCGTCGCATACTTTGGTAAATATTTCTTCGCTTCTGTAATGTAAGCTGTACTTGCAATGTCCAAATGCGCCCATGGAATCGATTCATCTACAAAGAAGCGTAAAAAGGTGGCCGCCACATTGGCACTTCCTGAACGTCCATTCCAACTTTTTAAATCTGCCACATCTGATTTGAGTTTTTCTTTATATTCTTCATACAACGGCATGCGCCAAACACGCTCATACGTAGCTTCTCCCGCTTCTGCCAACTCTTGAGCCAGCTCATCACTTGTACTCATTAAACCAGACGCTTCTGGTCCCAACGCAATATCAATAGCCCCTGTTAACGTCGCAAAATCAATCAAGCGTGTCGGGTTGAGCTTTTTACACGCATAGGCCAACGCATCTGCTAAAATTAAGCGTCCCTCGGCATCTGTATTCGTCACCTCCACGCTTTTGCCTGCATAACTCGGATAAGCATCACCAGGTTTAAAACTATTGGCATCTACACTATTTTCTGTCGTAGGAATCACCACACTTAGATTCACTTTAAGACCCAGCTGTGCCACAGCCAAAATAGTACCCAAACAAGTTGCGGCACCCCCCATGTCACATTTCATCGATTCTAAGCCTGTACCAGCCACTTTAATGTTAAGGCCCCCTGTATCAAATGTCACGCCTTTACCCACTATAACAGTATGATCAGTGGAGTGAGAATTCCCCTTATACTCCATGATAATAAATGCAGGATCAAGCGAAGACCCACGATTGACAGCCAACAACAAACCGAGTTGTTCTTTTTCAATACGTTTTTTATCAAAAACCGTTGTTTTAATCGAAGATTGCTCTTTGGCTAATCCCTGAGCACAGTACGCTAAATATTGGGGCGTGATTTCATCTGCATTGCCATTGGTTAAATCACGCGCGTAATAGACACCATCGCAAATGATCGCTACTTTCTGAGCAACGTCTAAAGCTTGAGCAGAAGCTCCAATCCACGTAATCTTTTGTAAAAGACTTTCTTCAGGTTCTTCCGGATCACGATGTTTCAAACGATTAAAGACATAGTTAGGGAGCAGAAGTCCTTCTGCTATCCCTCTCATCAGATCTTGTTCATAGAGTTTTTGTTGTTGCGGAACCGCAATATTCAAGTTTGTTAATCGTTTAGATAAACAACTTTTAGTGAGGCTTCCATAAGCTCGGCGCAAATTCTCAACAGTGAGTTTTTCTTGCGATCCAAGTCCTAATAGAATCACTCTTTTTTCCGGCTGTTCTTCCCCATAAAGACAGAGCACCTCTCCTTCTTTTCCTTTAAAATCCTCACTCGCTAAAGCCGTCGCTAATAGACGCTCTAATGATTCTTCTAATGAAAAAGCCGCTTGTACGCCTTTCTTGTCTTTCCAAAAAGGTAAAACAAGCGCATCTGCCTTTTTACGCTTATTCAACTGACTCACATGAACAAAATCCATAATTCTTTTCTCCGGCTATTCCTAAAAATTAGAAGGGAAGCGCATCTTCATCATTTGCCTGCATATGACTACCTTGGCCCGTCTGTGAACCATAGGCTGCAGGAGCTTTACTGTAAGGAGCTGCGTGATTTTCCTCATATTGGGTTTGATAAGTCGCTTCATAAGGTGTGTAACCACCCATTTGTCCTTGACCTTGTCCAGCGTGTGTCGTGGCTTGCTGCCCTTCCACTCGATCTGTTTTACCAAAAGGACTAAATTCAATCATTTCAGCTGTCACTTCCAGGCTAACCTGTGTACGCCCCTCTTTATCTGTATAGCTAGAAGGAGGATTCATCCTTCCTGTGACAATGACCGCGCTTCCTTTTTTCAAATAAGGCAAAATTTTATCAAAGCGATCTCCCCAAATCGTCACGCGCACCCAAATGGTGACATCTTCTTTGCCTTTGCGTTGATTGGTGGCAATTGAAAAAGTGGTCACTTTTTGCCCACTTGGAGTAAAACGTGTTTCTGGATCCTTCCCAAGATGCCCTGCAACATGTACTGTAAACATAACTTTTTCCTCACTAAATTTTTGTGGAATTATACACAAACAACTTCAAAAATCGGTTTTTTTGATGCGTGAAAGCTCCCGCGATTAAACGATCACAAACACCCTAATATTAGTAATATAAGGGTGTTTGTGATCGTTTAATCGCGGGA
>JASBUW010000139.1 GCA_030147755.1 Parachlamydiaceae bacterium | reverse complement strand
GCTCAATTATTTTTGCATTTTTAACCCCACGTTCCGCTACAGGCCTAACCGGCCTTTCGCTTCACGCGGGGCTTCCCACTTTTGATCGCTGCCGCGATTAGCTACAATTGTCCAAACTTCAGTTTGCGTAAGGTGAGTTATAAATGCTTTTTAAGCTGGTACATGGACCATGAAGTAGCAAATCCATCTTGGTTTTGGCGCGCATAATTATAAAAATCTTGCAAAAATTGCAAGCGCGCTTCAGCAAAAGGTTGTTTCCAGGTGGCACGAGTTTTTTTTAAATCAAATCCTCCGATGAGAAATTGACGCTGCATAATATCATCAAAACTCACTGTTTGCGCATTATGCATGATGTCATACATGGACATAAAAGTAGTGGTGCGGCCATGCCCTGCTGCGCAATGAATATGTAGCCAATGCTCTTTCGGGAGCTGTTTCACAAAAGCCACAAAGAGATCCACTTGATCATCGGTAGGTTTAACATGATCTGTGACAGGGATACGAAAGTAGTTAAGTTGATAAGAATGGGCTAATTGTTGTTCATTTGCCACTTGATAAACTGTAAAAGAAGCTGTTGAATGGGCATGGGGTTGATGTTTATAGCGATCTTCGATTGATTGAACTTGTTTTCTTAATGCTCTTTGCAATAAATCATTTTCTTCTTCATCAATGACTTTTAAATTTTTGCCCACATTGATCCAGTTTTTGTCCGCATACCAACTCATTGCCATTCCATTCATAAAACCGTGGGATTCTTGACGAAGATCTAAAATATAAAAATGAGAAGGAGCCTGTAGATGATTTAAAATCGCTTCTAAACCCTTTTCAGAAAATTGTGCGCTACCTGATAGTTTTAGATTATCTAGTCCTTGTCGTGAGGGCAAGGGATGAGCTGACTGTTTAAAAGCATCTTGTGCTTTTCTGAAGCTGGAAGGAAGAACCGCTTCATCTTTCATATTAATGAGTAATAAAGTCTCAGGAGCTTCCGAACCTATGGCATAAACCGTCCAAAGGCAGGTCAGAATACTGAAAATAAAAGTCTGCTTTCTAAACATAAACATCCATGTAATTTATATAAATTTTATGACAAAATATCTACGAGCTGGTGTTCCGGATTTTGTTTAATCGCATATTGTTTTTCCCATTGCTCGCCAAAAAGGACGATGGGTCTTTGCATGCGATCTTGTACAATAATCGCTGTTGTTGTCTTTTTAAAGGTTTGTAGATTTCCTAGCAACCATGCACTGCATTGATAGGGAAGTGGCGTCACAATCGTCTCAACACCATATTCATCTTTTAGACGGTATTGCATCACTTCAAACTGTAATTGACCCACTGCTGCAAAAATTAAATCCCCACCTAAATCATAGGGGCGCAATAATTGAATCGTGCCTTCATCTGTTAATTGTAAAACACCTTTATCAAACGATTTGCGTTTGCCGATGTCTTTAGGTAAGACGCGTGCAAAGATTTCAGGTTGAAATTGAGGCAACGGCTTAAAATTAAAACCGCCTGTTAAAGAAATGGTATCTCCAATGGCAAACATGCCCGGATTAATCACACCGATAATATCACCTGCATAACCAAAATCGACGGTTGTTCTTTCGCCGGCGACCATTCCATGGGGACGCGAGAGACGCACTTCACGTCCTAATCGATGATGTTTCACCACTAAATCGCGTTCAAAGCGTCCCGAGCAGATGCGTAGAAAAGCCATGCTATCGCGATGGCGGCGATCCATATTGGCTTGTAATTTGAACACATAAGCACTAAAAGGTGTTTGAACAGGATCAATTGCAATTTCTTTGCCTTCTAACGTATCTGCCAACCGTTCATGAGGAGCTGGAGCTAAATGAATAAATGCGTCAAAGAAAGGTTCTACTCCAAAATTTGTCAAAGCAGAAGCAAAGAAAACGGGCGTGATATCTCCTGCTAAAAAGTGCTCGAGCGAAAAGGTGTTACCCGCTGCATCTAAAAGCTCTAGCTCTAATAAAAGTTCTTCGAAACGTTGAGCGCCTAAACGCTCGCGTACCTCTGGGCTTTGCAAAGGAAAACGAGAAATCACAGCCTTTTGAGCGCCTCCTGCAGCTGTCTTTGTGAAAAATAAACAATCATTAGAAGGCCTCTCTACAACACCTACAAACTCTTTGCCTGTTCCAATAGGCCAATTTAAAGCAGAAGAATGAATTTGCAAGACATCTTCAACCTCATTCATGAGATCTAAAGGATCGCGTCCAGGCATATCCATTTTGTTGATGAAGGTAAGAACCGGAATTTTACGCAGGCGGCATACTTCAAATAGTTTGCGTGTTTGTTTTTCAACGCCTTTGGCAGCATCGATGACCATGATCGCGCAATCTGCAGCTGTTAAAGTACGGTAAGTATCTTCCGAAAAGTCTTCGTGACCCGGTGTATCCAATACATTGATAATAGTGTCTTTATAAGTAAACTGCATGGCTGAAGCAGTAATTGAAATACCGCGCTCTTGTTCCATGGCCATCCAATCGGAAGCTGCCGCTTTGCGTCCTTTACGTCCACGGACCATTCCTGCAGTGTGGATCATGCCGGAATAAAGCAATAGTTTTTCTGTAAGTGTTGTTTTACCCGCATCAGGATGGCTGATGATGGCAAATGTGCGTCGTTTAGCACAGGCGTCTTGTAATTCTTGAGTAGATGTTAATGACATAAATCCTTGTGAGTATCATTTTAAATTGAGTTGACTTTATACATCATTTTATAAGGTTTGCCTTTATTGGACCAATTAAGAGCGGGTTTGTGTTCCAGAGCTTCCTTAACCGAGTTGACATCTCTCATTAAGGGTTCGTAAATTTCCTCATGCTGAGTATCACCCAGCAAATTTAAATCATTTGCAAGAACTCCTTGTGGGCCTATTAGAATAATTTTTTTTGGATTTAAATCTTGAATACGTGCATCGATTTGGTTGATTTCGACGTCATCTTCACCATAAATAATGAGGGCATTTACTTTAGGATGAATAGGATCTCTAATTCGTTCATCTAATTCAAGATCAATTTGGCTTTGATCCAGTCTGTTTTTTTCCGATCCTATTTTAATATTAATGCGTGTCAAATGGTGAATGGCAAGCTGATGATTTTTGATCATCTTAGGAACTGTTGCATAAGCGATCACTTTCAGAAGAATACCTAAAAACAAGCCGGGAACAAACAAGACAATTGCACCTACAGTAGCAAGCCAATGTTTTTTTTCGGATCGATAGCGAGAAAGAACATTTTCATTTATGTCAATGTTCCAACAGCCTCTTAAAAAAAATTGATGAGCTTTAGTGTCACGATAGGATCTGACATGGAAAACATGCGTAGTTTTTCCATCGTTATGCGTCCAAACCGTTTGACCCTTAAAAAAATAACGAAAAGGAGCTAGGCATAGATCTCCCAGAAACGCGCATGTTCCGGAGTCTGCAATCTGTACATTAAGAAAACAATTGATTGAATTCACGGAGCCTCCTTAAAGTTTACAGGATTGATCATTTGTGGCGCAGACTAAAGTCTGCGCCACATACGCTTTGTATAGCAGATTTTTGTTAACCTGCCACTTCATACATGGTTTTATAGGGCTTTCCTCCATATAACCAAGGTTTAATTTCACGCTGATGAGCTAATGCTTCAGCAATGGTATCCATACGTTGTACAGGTGGTTCATAACAGCCCGCAAGTTTAGCATAGTCGTCAGGCATAGTAGGATCATGCAAACTTTTTCCTTCAGGGCCAACTAGAATAATTTTCTGAGGATTTAAACCTTGAATATGATCATCTCTTTGTTGAATTTTTAAATAAGATTCTCCGTGAATAATGAGAGCATTGACTTTTTGGTGAAGGGGATGTCTAATCAATTTATCTAGCTCATCATCAACCTGAGCTTGAGTTTGGAGTTTTTGATGGGGCGATCCAATGACGACGTCGTGCGGAGTAAAATGGCGAATGGCCATCCGATGATTTTCTCTCATTGTAGAGGAAAAATAGGCTAACCCTTTAAACAGAACTCCTAAAAAGAAGCCGGGCACTAATAGAGCAATTGCAGCCACAGTAGAAAGCCAATTTTTTTGTTGAGAGGTATATTGAGTAGAAAAAGCGCGTGCTTGTTTGTCACAATATACTCTGAGGTGAGAGCGATGCGCTGCATTTGCATGGTAGGATGCCACATGCTCAACAGTGATGGCTGCCGGGCCATTATGATGGTTGCGTATCCAAACTGTTTTACCCCGACAAAAATAACGTACAGGAGATAAACAAAAATCTCCTATTTCAGCTAATAGACCTGAATGTACAATTTTGGTATTAAGAAAACAATTGATTGAGTTCATTTTAATTTTCCTTGAACAAATTAAGGGAATAAATATTAAAATAAAATAATATAATAAATGAGCTTTATTGTAAATATTTAATTATTTTGTTTTTAATTCTAGTTCTTGCCAGCGCTGATAAAGCGTCTCTAATAAGTGTTGCTGCTGATCTAACTCTTGACAAGCTTGTTGAAGTTGGATGGGTTGATTCGCAAACGTGGGATCATGAATACAATTCTGCAAGCGTTCAATTTCTTGTTCTGCAGCTAAAATTTTATTTTCCATTTGCTCCCATTCGCGTTTTTCTGCATAGGTCATTTTACGCGCACGTTCTTCTGATTTAGGTGCTGCCTCTTTTTTTTCTTCTTTCTCTTTTGGAACTTCTGTTTTTTGCGTAGTTTGTTGTGCTTGAAAGTCCTCCCATTGGCGATAATCCGCGAAAAGAATAGTATCGCTTTGAGTGCCGAGTCCCAAAATCAAATTTGAAATCTGATCCAACATATAGCGATCATGAGAAATGAGCACGATAGCGCCTGGAAAATCTTGCAGGCTATTTTCTAAAACTTCTAAAGTGGGAATATCCAAATCATTCGTGGGCTCATCTAATAACAAAATATCGGCGGGTTGTAACATTAAACGTGCAATGTGCACGCGTGCCTTTTCTCCACCAGAGAGTTGACTAAAGGGGAGATCTAAGCGATCGGGAGAAAATAAGAAACGGCGGCACCAAGAATTTACATGAATGGATTGATTGCGATAGTAAACGGTGTCACCTTCAGGAGCTAATGCGCGACGTAAAGTGGTGTCTCCGGGGAGTTGAGCACGGTGTTGATCGAAATAGACAAGTTTGATGCCATCTGCTTGTTTAACAGTCCCTTTATCAGGCGTCAATTCACCCGCTAGTAAACGCAGGAGCGTAGTTTTGCCGCTCCCATTTAAACCCACCACGCCCAACCGCATGCCGGGCGATAGCGTGAGGTCAATTCCGGCAAATAATAAGCGATCACCCATGGATTTAGTGAGATTGGTGGCGACCAATAGTTTTTGTGATTCGCGTTTGGAAGAGGAAAAGTCGAGTTGACTTTTGCTATCACGATTACGGGTTTTGAGTTCTTGTAATTCGCCAATTAACCTTTGCGCCTCTTGAATGCGAGACTGCGACTTCGTTGTGCGCGCTTTAGGGTTTTGTTTGAGCCATTCCACCTCTCGACGTACTTTGGAAGCCAAAGAACGTTCTTGTTGGACTTGTCCGCTTAAAAATTCGTCTCGCTTTTCTAGAAAATTGCTATAAGAGCCTTCGACGCTAAAAAGCCCTTTCGGATAGCTTTTATTCAATTCCATCATGCGATTGGTGATATGTTCTAAGAAATAGCGATCATGGCTAATGACCACATAGGCAAAAGGGGCTTGACGCAAGAATTGCTCTAGCCAAATGACACCTTCTAGATCGAGATGATTAGTGGGTTCGTCTAACAATAAAATGTCAGGATCGCGCACAAGTTCGATTGCAATAGCTAAACGCTTTTGCCAACCTCCGGAAAGGGAAGAAGCCAATGTTTGAGGATCTGCAAAGCCTAATTTACTGAGTGTGATGTTAATGTGTGTTTGCTTATTTTCAAGCGAAAGATGCTTTTCTTGTTCAAGAGCTTCTAAAAGTAAATCTTGCAATGAGCGGGCAGGAAATAGCGTTTCTTGCGGAACATAGCCAATGCGCAGTGTTTTGTTGCGTGCAACAAAGCCCTCGTCGGGATTTTCCAATCCAGCTAAAATTTTTAAAAAAGTGGATTTACCTGATCCATTGGGACCAATCAAACCCAATTTATCTCCGCGAAAAATGCCAAAAGAAAGCTCTTTAAAAAGCTGACGGCCTCCGTAAGATTTGCTAATAGTTTGACAACTTAAAAGACTCATGATGATAGGGATTCCTTTGCACAGATAAACATTAATGATAAGCCGTTTTTGAGAAAAGGTAAAGGAGCAAAATGAGAGATCCTTGCATCCAAGCAAAAAATAGCTTGCCTGATTTTTAAAAAAATGTTTACTTCATATTTTAATTGAATAAATCGAGTTAAACGCATGTTTATTAAAATGGTGAAATATTATCTATGCCTTCTGCAGCTCTGCTTGGGCATATATGTGCAAGCACAAGATGCATGGGATATCACCTCTAAAGGTGTGATGGGCATACAAAATGAGATGCTCAAATTGAATGTGAGAAAAAAGTGTTCAAAGATTGAGAGAGGGCCTCCTGGACCTCTAGGTCCACCCGGGCTGCCAGGTTTAAATGGTTCGCCTGGTTTACCAGGTTCAACGGGTGCCACAGGAAACCAAGGGGCGGTGGGTAATCCGGGAGAATCTAGTTCTTTAAGCGAAGCATATGCCTTCTTTTTTAGCGCGGTTGATCAAGGTCTTATTAGTCCTGGTGAATCAATTGTATTAGAAGGATCTATTGCGAGTCAGAATATTTCTGCCAATATCACAAACGATGGGTTTACAGTAAATATATCTGGCAATTATGCAATGACTTATGTCGTAAATCTCTTCATCGAGGCTAGCAAACCAAGTTTAAATTATAGTATAGGATTGACTCAAAATAATGTGCTTATTCCTTTGAGTGCTTATTCAGCTCCTATAGGAACAGTAGGAAGTCCCATTTCTTTTTCTATGGTAGGACAAGTGATTGTAAGCTTGAATGCAGGAGATACAATTTCTTTAATTAATGCAGATACCACGGCGACGTTTAACTTAAATTCGATAAATGGATCTTATACGGCAAGTTTATATTTCCAAAAACTGTAAATGCCTTTGAAATGGATTCTTGATGAAGGAGATGGACTAAAAATGATCAAACTTATGATACGTATATTTGTCATCCTTAACCTATTTTGCTCGTTCTATTGTCAAGCTTTTGAATCTTCTCCTCAGATAGAAACAGAGAACTTTTTAAATATTCAAAGCGATTGGAAGGTGTCTCAAGTAGAGAGACGAAAAAATAAGTTTAAAAGAAACAGACACCATTGTTCTGCAAAGCAACGTCCATGTCCTCCTGGACCTCCTGGACCACCAGGATTGCCGGGTGCTCCAGGACTGCCAGGGCCTCAAGGTCCTACCGGGCCAACCGGACCCACTGGACCCACTGGTCCTACAGGAGCACCAGGTGTACCGCTAATACCCGCTTACGGTGTGTTATACTTTCAACCTACTGCTATTGTACCACCGATAGCTAGTGGAGCGACTATTTCTTTTGATACACCTGAAGTCTCTACACCTTTCCTCAACACAATAGCGACTCCTGCAGTTAATCCAACAGGAATTCAAGTATTATTAGAGGGAGACTATTTGATTAATTATCTGGTGACATCTACTAATACAACTACTAATGATGCTGCAATTGGTATTTCGATTAATGGAGCGCCACCGGCTCAAGCCACTATTCATTATTCTGAAATAGCACAGGGAAGTCAAACAGGCCGTGTTATAGAGGGAGGAATCATTCAAACTTTACAAGTGAATGATATCGTTTCACTTAGGAATGTAGGTCAAACTTTTAGGATATACGGGAATAGTCAAGGACATACAACAGCGTCTTTAATAGTGCGTAAAGTGAATTAATCGTAAATAATTGAGAAATGATATGTTTCGTAAAATAGCTTTTACCCTAATTTTTTATGCTTCTGTTTGTGCTTTACACGCTGATTGTGGCGAGCATCAAGGTAAGCATCGCTTTCGTTGTCCTAAACGTTGCCACAAATGCTTGCCGGGACCAGCAGGGCCACCGGGAATCATGGGGATAATGGGAGCTACAGGTCCCACGGGTCCTACAGGTGCTATAGGAGCAACAGGTGCTACAGGAGCAACAGGTCCGGATGGCATTGTTGTGATTCCTGGGTATGCAAGCTTTACGTTGTTAGTATCGACACTAGGAATAGTCATTCCTAATGGAGCCACTATTCCTCTGGCTCAAAATGCTCCTTCTGAAGCAACAGCAGATATTACGATAGATGCTTTAGGTATCATGACGTTTGCAACAGCTGGAATTTATCATTTTTCTCTTGCTATGGCTATCCAACACAGTACAAGTTCTAGCCCACTTCGGACATTTATTGTAGCTTTACAAGATGCTGACACTTTAGTCAATTTAGGTTCCTATGCGCTTACAATTGAGAATGCACGAAAACAAATATTAAATGGACAATTTTTAGTTGCAATATCACCTGGACAAAGAGTCGCTTTTTATAATATATCTGGACCAAACATGATTTTTACGATTCCTAGAACTTTTAGTGGCAATCCGGAAGCTGGCGTTTCTGTCACAGTGCAGCGGGTAAATCAGCTATGATGATTATTTTTGCTAGGCAGATTTTTCTCTTCTCTATGATTAATTTTATTATTTTACCCCGGTGGTCACGCTATGCAAAGCATTTTGGTAACCGTTCAGAT
Source organism: Parachlamydiaceae bacterium (assembly GCA_030147755.1). GTDB lineage: Bacteria > Chlamydiota > Chlamydiia > Chlamydiales > Parachlamydiaceae > JASBUW01. Next base: position 103 of record JASBUW010000139.1, on the reverse strand, counting down.
CCCCTCCTTTCGTCGAGGTAAAGAAGGTAATCAGGCCGTCTCGGCCTGTTTCTAATGCAGCTTAAATAGGCTAGATTGCAAAATTGGTAATGGTGATGGAAAA
>JASBUW010000138.1 GCA_030147755.1 Parachlamydiaceae bacterium | reverse complement strand
AAAATTGGTAATATTTAAGCTGCATTAGAAACAGGCCGAGACGGCCTGATTACCTTCTTTACCTCGACGAAAGGAGGAGGATCTGAACGGTTACAAATGGTTAAGCCTGTGCATTCACTAAAAGTTTCTGTTTTCTTTCCTCTAGACGATCTCTTTCTGCTTTTAAGTATTCTTTAGTTTTTTCCAAAGATAGGACTTGCACATTCTCTTCTTCTGGCTCAAATACGGCAAGATAGCCACATCCTGCTCGAGAAGAGTGAAGAACATGAATCCCGTCGTATCCCATTTTTTGGAAAAAGAGTTTAGTTAGTTCATTAGTAAGATGCCTTTGGAAAATGCTCTTATGTTCAAAAATATTAAAATCGGTAGGACTAGCAATTCCTAGATCATTCAAGGCTTGCAAGATTTCTGTTTGATTTTTATTTGTATATGCCCTTGTTAATGGTAAGAAAAATTCTTCAACCAGAAACCATAAACCGCCATAATCTTTAATTTTCGCGACTTTATTGAGCTTAACGCTGCATATTAATACCCCTTCTTCCTTTTTCTTAGCATATCCTTCAACGGCTGATTGGGATTCAAAAGCGAAATAAGTGGCAGATCCTGCATCCAGTATTCTTTTTGAAGGAAAAGATTTCTCAAATCCATTTTCACGGGCATAATGAGCGCGTAGCGTAGATGTCCCATGATAAACATGCTTTTCATGCCATTCATTTGCAGGGCAATCTTCAATCATTTGTTCAACGGAAATTTGTCTGCCATCAATTTTTACAGGAAAAAGGGTTTTCTGCATGTTTTCAATAGATTTTAGCCATTTCTCTTCTTTTTTCGGCCATCTTGCCACTTCTTCTTCATAATCCTGAATGTCTGCAAGTTTTTTTTCTTTAACTTCGCCTTCTTCTAACCCTTCTAGCTCCTGGTGTAATTTTTCCGCTTCTTGTCTAGACTTTTCTATATCATTTTTGAATTCAGAAAGTCGGGAGCGTGACTTTTCTTCTTCCACAAGATTTTTAAGTTCGCCCTCTGGTGTGTAGATCAGCGCTTCTACTCTAGGCACATGGATTTTGGCATACTCAAAAATCTTTCGTTCTTTTATTCTCTCTTGAGCAGATTTTAAGTAGCGATCGTGAAGTTGTGCACGCTTCTCAGCTCGTTTTGCATAGGCTTTCCATCTTTTGACGATTTTTTTGATGAATTCGCATTTTTTGAGATCTTGTTGATAACGTTCTTCAAAAGTAGGAACTTTTATCGGTTTAGCTACTACAAAAGAAAAATCAGGCATTTTGATATCGTCAATAAGCTTGTTGAGTTCCGCTTTATTGGCTTCCACTTTTACATCTTTTTCCTCTTCTATCTCGTCTGCCAAAGGTGGAAGAGGTGGATTAGGTAATGCTTCTTTAATCTCTTTCGGTTCTTCTTTCTGTTTTTTAGGTAAATCTATTTTTTCTTGCTGCACAGGAAAAGCTTGCTTGCAAACACGAGTAATTCTTTCGACAAGTGCATCTTGAGAGTGTTCGCCATGGCGCTCTAACCAGTTTGTCACGCTTCCTTTATTGAGATAGAGAGTTTCGCCTGTCGACATTCGGACTGTTTCAATTTTGCCAAATAAACCTAATATAAGCGCTGTTAGCCAACAGTGTGTGCGTACACCCACTTTTTGTGTTGTAGCGTTATAATCTGTATTTTTCGTAAAAGGCTCAAAGAGAACGCGACTTTCCCCAAAAAAAGAGGGATTTATTAAAGTATAAGAGGTGTTTAAAGACATAAGATTCCATTGTTGATTGAATAATTAAGCATTGTATTCATTTAATTTTTAAAAAACAACCCAACTTTTCGAGTCCTATTAACATATTATTTAATATACTGTGTTCTAAAAAATTGCTTTTATTTATCTCTATTTGTATAATTATAATATTAACTATAATGTGAGTTGTTAGATGTTTAAAAAATATTTTTGGTCCCTAGGATTTATTTTATGGGTTGCTGCGGTTCAGAGTACTCAGTTGAGTGAGAACTGTTTCTTTTCTTGGCACGAAATGCCACGAGAAGAGCCGATTTTTAATCTTTATCAGCGCACTCTTGTTGTGTTAGAAATTTCTTCTCAAGGGGCACGCGTGCTGGCGACTACTCAAGGAACTGAAAATCAGGATCCTAGTTCTTTGCCTTATGATGAAATGGCGGTGAATCAATTAGAAAAACAAGTGGATGCGGATATTCAACAATTAGTACAAGAACCGACTGAAGAGCATGTGAGTATTTTAATTGATTCTTTGAGAAAGTGCATCAAAGCAGAATTCAACTATCTTCAAAGTGATTCAGACATCGGATTTACGACAATATTTATGATCAAACTGCATCGAGATCTTTTAAGCGTCTGTGAAAGCCAACCTCATGATCCCGCAAGTATTGTAGACTATATTCAGGACATGGCCATACTAGGATAAGCCTTTATGAAACTGAGCAAATATTTTCCCTTTTTGTTGATTTTTTCAGCGGTATCAGCAGCGATAGAGATTGAACTTTCTTTGCCTAGTTTTCCTGATATTGCCCGCGCTTTTTCTGTCTCAGAAGAGGTGATTGAGGGCACGATTAGTTTGAATTTTCTAGGATTTTGCCTTGCAGCTCTCTTTTATGGTCCCTTATCTGATCGATTTGGAAGACGGCCTGTTTTACTAGTGGGCACTCTTCTGTTTTTAATAGGAAGCTTGTGCTGCGCACTTGCGCCTTCTATCGAGATGATTTTAGCTTCACGCTTTATTCAAGGATTAGGAGCAGCTGGATCTTTTGTTGTGGTCTTTACCATGCTTTCTGATATTTACAAAGATAATGAGGCGGCGCATTGGATAGGGGTACTAAATGCCATTTTAACGGCAACCATGGCGTTAGCCCCTATTTTGGGAGGATATCTCAATCTCTATTTTGGTTGGAGCTCTTGTTATACGTTTGTCGCTATATTGACAGCCATTCAGCTGACGCTGCTTTATTTTTACCTACCTGAAACACGTAAAGGGCAAGAAATTCAAATCAAAGAGACGTTGAAAGACTATGGACAACTTTTGTTTTCTTTTCGCTTTTTACAGAGTTCATTTGTGCCTACGTTGCTGGCAGCAGGCTATATGTCCTTTGTATCGGTAATTCCTTTTCTTTACCGGGATGAATTGGGAATGCCTTTAAGCCAGTTTGCTTGGCATCAAACGGCGATCATCGGCTCGTTTTCTGTCATGAGTTATTACGCGAATCGTATTGCTAATTATTGTGGAGAAGTCAGATCAGCTGTTGTAGGTTCATTTTTATCTGTTTTTGCAATGACGGCTTTATTCATTCTTGCTTGTTTGACGGCAATTCCTTCCGTGCTATTCATTACACCTTTAATGTGTTTGTTTGCGGCTTCTTGTTCGATTCCCTTTGCCGTTGTTTTTGCGGCCTCATTATCGGTGGTTCCGGGCAAGAATGGCCCGGCATCTTCTCTGCTGATGTCGATGCGTACTTTGCTTTGTGCATTCACGATACAAGCTGCGGGGAATTTATACACGGGCGCGCTTTTTCCAACGGCAGCGATCGTGGCGATTTGTTGTTTGGCTTCCTTTTTGCTAACCCTTAGATTCTATCAGGGACAAATCAAACCTGCTTTTTCTTTGACGAATCAGCAAGTGCAGGATGTCGCTTAAAACCTTGCTCTTCTCTGTGCTCTCTATGGTAAAACTTAATCAATTACCACAGAGAGCACAGAGGAGAGAAGCTACTCTTTTTGCGGAACGAACTTTAGAGCAGCAGAATTCATGCAATAACGTTTGCCGGTAGGAGGAGGTCCATCATCAAAAACATGTCCTAAATGCCCTTCACAGCGACTACAAATTACTTCTTTTCGTGTGAAAAACAGCAAATAGCGATCTTCACGATACGAAACATTTTGCGGACAAATCGGTTGAGTAAAACTTGGCCATCCCGTATGTGAGTCATATTTGGCCTCTGAACTATATAAAGGTAGGGCACAGCCGGCGCAGAGATACAGGCCTTTTTGTTTATTCTTGTCATATGCATTTTTAAAAGCAGGTTCCGTTGCTTTTTCTCTCAACACTTTAAAGGCTTCAGGAGACAAACGTTCTTTCCACTCTTTTTCAGTGAGAATGAGTTTCTGTCCATTAAAGCAAAGCCCATTTGTAGAGGGAATCTCTTTTGATTGACAAATTCCACCTAATGAGATAGTAAGCATAACAAAAAGAAGGGCGAGAGGAGAGTTGAATAACGACATATTCTTTCTCTTGGTTTATGTTGCATTTCTCGCCTTTATATCAAATAAAAGACGAAATGAAAACTTTTTTTAATTTTATTTATACACTATTTTTCATCTGTTATTGCTTCTTTTTTTTAGAAGGGCAAGAGCCTATGACACAAGAAGAAGCTATTTTTGCAGGAGGGTGTTTTTGGTGTGTTGAACATGATTTTGATCAAGTAGAGGGTGTGATATCTACTACTTCAGGTTATACGGGTGGGCAAAAAGTCAATCCGACTTATCACGAAGTCTCAGCTGGAAAAACAGGTCATGTAGAAGCTGTCAAGGTGGTATTCAATCCGCAAAAAGTGAGTTATCAAAAGCTTTTAACGTTCTATTGGCACAATATAGATCCTACACGCAAAGATGGCCAATTTTGTGATGCAGGACAACAATATCGACCTGTGATCTTTTATACAAATGCGACGCAAAAAAAATTAGCTGAAGCAGACAAACAACGTTTGCTAGATGAGCACAAGATTCAGCCTATTGAAGTCGAAATTTTGCCTGCGCAAGCCTTTTATTCAGCTGAAGAGTATCATCAAAAGTATTATCAAAAAAATCCCTTACGCTACAAATTTTATCGTTACCGCTGCGGACGAGACCAGCGCTTAAAAGACATTTGGGGAGAAAAGGCGGGTAAAGAATGAAAAGATATCTTAAGCAATCGCTTCCGCTTCTCTTTATTTTGATTTTTATAGCGCTTACTTATTTTTCCGGATTAACAGACTCTGTCACTTTAGAGAATTGGATGAAAATAGAGCATCCTGTGCGGGCTTTTATGAAAGAGCATCCGGATTTAATGCCTTTAGTGTTTATGGGAGTTTACGCCTCTTACGTCGCTTTATCCTTACCAGGCAGCTTTGTGTTATCCATTATAGCCGGTTCTTTATTTCCACAGCCTTATAGTACGTTTTATGTTGTCACTGGAGCTACATTGGGAGCCTCTTTAATCTTTATGATCGCGCGAATTGCTTCAGGTGTTTGTTTTCAAAAAAAAACAAGACCTTTTTTATTGATGATGGAGAAAGGATTTCAACAAGATGCAGCGAGTTACATGTTATTCTTGAGGTTGGTTCCGGTTTTTCCTTTTTCTTTGGTGAATATCGCGCCTGCTATCTTTGGTGTGCCCTTTCACACCTTTCTATGGACAACCATTTTAGGAATTATTCCCGCAAGTTTCGTCTTTACGCAGGCAGGCGCAGGTCTCATGATGATTCTTATGAAAATGGAAGGCGAACCCTTTACTCTCAAGACTATTTTTAATACTCAAGTCAATATCGCACTCATTTCGTTAGGAATTCTTTCTTTAATTCCAATCGCTATTAAGAGATGGAAACAATCTATTTGGAAAGATTTATAAATTTTAAAATATCAGAAAAATAGTTTTTAATATTTGTTTAAATGTGATAAGATTTGATTTATTTTAAAATTAATAAATTAGATGTAAGGTTTATAATGAATAATATTACGCTTAGAACGATAGGGACTTATAATGTCCTGCATCCTTATCCCCAGAATCAATTCAATTTCTTACCTAATCAAGGTAAAGATTGGAATTCACGCGTTCAGCAAATTGCTGACAATATTTTAGACAGTGGAGTACATGTTTTATGTGTTCAAGAGCTTTCAAAAGAAAATTTTGAAGATCTTAAAAAGAGACTCTCTTTTAGTTACGCTGGATTTCACACTAAACACGATGGAGGCAATCAACCTAAAAAAGATGGAGTAGCGATTTTCTATAAACCTATTAGTTTCGCTTTAAAAGCCGTTAAAACATGTACGAAAACAGAAAGAAGCACAACAGCTCGACGCGATCTCTATGTAGATTTGGAAGATTTAACCACGCATACCGTGATTCGTTGCGCGTCTGCTCATATAGAAGGAAATCCTGCTCAGCCTAAATTGGGAGATGAGCAATTATCTGATATTTTGAGTTACATATCCAGAGATTATCCGGGCCAAAGCTATCGTGTAAATGAGATTTTTCTGGGATGTGATTTAAATCAAACTAGAGACATAGGTATTCGAGTTGCACTTGCAGAAGAGCACGGATTTACTACGACACGAAATCACATAGAAACTGAAATTGGTAAAAACCGACAAATTGATTGGGTATTTTTTAAGACGTTTAATCCAAATGTGGCTTTAAATTCTCAATCACAAGCTTTAGCTCAAACACCTGCTTCAGATCATCGTTTAGTGTCTGTTTCTGTTCAATCTGTTAAAAAACAGGAAGAGATAGAAAAAGAACAAGTTGAGGAACCAAAACTTCCACAACCTCAAGTCGTGCAACTACCACAACAACCCATTCAGCAACCTCAACCTATCCAACCCTTACCACAACCCATTCAGCAGCCTAAGCTTGAACTGCCGGTGCAGCAGCCATTTGCAATGCCTTTTCAGCCGGTTCCTATGCAAGCGACGCGATGGGAAAAATTTACAAACAGTTTAGCTGATATATTTTCGCGGAAAAATGCTAAATGGTGGGTGCCTGCTTCTATCCTCTCTGTAGGGCTTATTCCACTTGGAATTGTTTTGTGGTTGGCCGCCAAAAGTATATTTGCTCATTAGAAGATAGAGTCCTTTAGAGCGATTCAATAGCGACTCGCTGTTGAATCACCCTAAAGAGCTTAGCGGTATCGCTACAAATCAATTGGTATATCTTGAATTTTACCAAGTGCCAAACACTTTACTTTACGTAATGAGCAACTTCTATAGTTTTTTTACGCTTAGTGAATTCTCTGATGGTAACCGTTCAGATCCCCTCCTTTCGTCGAGGTAAAGAAGGTAATCAGGCCGTCTCGGCCTGTTTCTAATGCAGCTTAAATAGGCTAGATTGCAAAATTGGTAATGGTGATGGAAAA
>JASBUW010000081.1 GCA_030147755.1 Parachlamydiaceae bacterium | reverse complement strand
GTCTGAACGAAGCCCACAGTGACCGAAGGGAACTGTGAGTATGCTTACTCATATTCTAGAGCCCTTTAGGGCGACTCAGTAGCGAATCATTTTTGAATCGTCCTAAAGGACTCTATCTTTCTATCTATCATACCCACAGTTCCCTTCGGCCACTGTGGGCTTCGTTCAGACGCCCTAAAGGGCTTAGCGGCATCGCTAAAAACCAGATTTTGAACATACAGTGAACATGTCAAAATGCTATTTAAAATTCGTTTTTTCCAACTAATGTCCTTTGGTGTTTCCAAAGGCTTTCTCTGGCATGTAATATACCTTCTATATGACCCGTCTTCGCATTTAAAGAATAAATTTTATCTGTTAATACATCGACTCTATTTGATAATTCTTTGATTGCTTTCTCAATTCTTCCAAATTTATAATCAAGATCTTTTTTAATTTCTTTATTTGCTTCAGAATTTTGTGTGGCTTCTCTTTTTAATCCTTCAAAGTCTTTTATTATTTCGCAAAAATCTGGCAACAATGCAAGCAGCTGTTCGTGGTCCATAGAACCTCTTTCTTTAAAAGAATAAGGACATGTTAACAAAATCAAAAAACTTTTATCAATCTCATTTTCTTAGTTGCATCATAACTACAAACTTTAAATTACCAATCTTAATTTGTTCTTCATCAATTTCACAAGAATAATTAACTTTATTTTAATTCAAATCTTTGTTATAATTTCTAATATAAATTCTAAAAATAGGTTAAGTCTTTTATGTTTAGCTTCAGACAGAAAATTTTCATCAGTTATCTTGCGGTTTTCTTGGTGTTCATTGTTCTGATGTTCCCCTTTGTGACAAGCTGGGTACATCGTATTATCTTTCAGGCAATGGACGATCGAACCTCAGAAATCATTGCCAATATTAAAGAAGCCCCTAACAATGAAGCTTTAGTGCGACGCCTAAAAGATCAGAAAAGTTTAATGTTTTTTCGCAGTAGCGTCATCAGCGATGAACGCAAAGTGCTCTATGATTCCCATACAAAACGCGTGTTAGGACCCAAATTTAGTCAAAATTATGTGGTGGATCATCCAGAAGTTTTACAAGCGTTTCAAGAAGGAATTGGTTATCACGAAGATTACTCTCAGCTCCTTAACCAAAAATTTTCTTATTTTGCCAAAGCGTTTGATTTTCACGGACAAACTTATGTCCTACGGACAGCTTTTCCTCATCAATATGTGACCGAAATTACTCACGATTTTGAAATGGGCTTTTTGGGATTTGCCACTGTGATTTTGTTAATGTTTAGCTTAATGACATGGTTTGTCATTCATCACCTCACAAAGCCGATTCAGCAAATTATTAATGCCGTGAAACCTTATCAAGAGGGCGCCCAACACGTGTTGCCTGAAATTCATTTAGGGAATGCAAACGCATCGGATGATTTCAGTAAATTAGCTTTTACTCTCAATAGCCTTTCCGCCAAGATCCAAAACCACATTGATACGATTACCAAAGAGCGTAATGAAAAAGAATCGATCTTGGAATCTCTAGTCGAAGGGGTTATCGCTGTAGATGGCAATATGCATATCACCTATAGCAACCATATGGTGACTAAACTCATTAACTTGCCTTCTAATTCATTGATTGGAGAGGATTTTTCCGTCTTACATCAAGAAAATTGCCGCAATCTTTTACAGCGCTGCCAAGAGGAAGAAAAACCTTTGACAGACACGTTAGAAGCTTATTTAGATGGCAAGAAAATTTATTTAGATATCGTCGCAGCTCCACAGAAAAATGATGCGGGCGCCATTTTAGTTTTACAGGATAAAACAGCCCATTATAAATTGTTTGAAATGCGCCGCGATTTTATTGCCAATGCTTCTCATGAGTTAAAAACACCGATTACTGTGATTCGTGGTTTTGCCGAAGCATTGCACGATAATCCAGGTCTTCCCCGTGAAACACAAGAAGAAATTACGTCTAAAATTGTGCGTAGTTGTAATCGGATGACGACTTTAATCAAAGATTTATTGACGTTAGCAGATATTGAAAATATTCCTTCTTCTCGCCTCAGTGAATGTAATCTGCATGATGTCTCCGAACATTATGCTTATATGGTACGCGAAGCCTATCCGGATGCGCAAATTTTCATCGAAAAACGTCAAGAAAATGATGTCGTTTTAATTGCCGATGCTGATTTATTAGAATTAGCCATCGTCAATTTAATGGAAAATGCAGCGAAATATTCTACACGTCCTGCTCACATTCGCTTGATCATTGACGAAACTCCGGAAGAAGCTATTGTACAGGTCGCCGATAAAGGCATTGGAATTCCAGCTGCAGACCAAGAACATATCTTTGATCGTTTTTATACCGTGGATAAGGCTCACTCGAAGAAGATGGGTGGATCAGGACTCGGATTATCTATTGTTAAAACCATTGTAGATAAACACTTTGGAACCATAAGTTTACAATCTGAATTAGGTAAAGGCACGACTTTTACCATTCGTATCCCCAAGCAAAAAAAGGACATGGACAACGCATAAGGTTTTGTGGCATTAATAGGGTTTTACTCAAAAGAGGATACGCCCTAATGACTGCCGAAAATCCACAATCCATTCCTCAACAAATTAAACACGCGCTAGAGATCCTCAAGCGTTTGAAGCAAGAGATCCACAAAGTTGTCGTTGGACAGGATGAACTGATTTACTCGCTTTTAATTGGTCTTTTAGCAGATGGCCACCTGCTATTAGAAGGTGTGCCTGGGCTCGCTAAAACATTAGCAGCCAACACATTAGCTCAAACCGTGCATTGCGATTTCAAACGCATTCAATTTACACCCGATTTATTACCGGGCGATCTCATTGGAACGCCTGTTTATAATCCCAAAGATGGCTCTTTCTACGTCAAAAAAGGTCCCATTTTCACCAATATCTTACTGGCCGATGAAATCAATCGTGCACCCGCCAAAGTGCAGTCCGCTTTACTCGAAGTAATGCAAGAAAAACAAGTGACGATTGGCGGCGAAACTTTCCCTGCTCCCAAACCATTTCTTGTGATTGCTACACAAAATCCGATTGAGCAAGAAGGAACCTATCCTTTAGCAGAAGCGCAGACCGATCGCTTTATGATGAAAGTAAAATTGACCTATCCTTCACGTGAAGAAGAGAAAGTGATCTTGCAGCGCATGGGACATATTGGTCCTCCGCCTCAAGTCGAATCTCTTTTAGACATTCAAACTTTAATGGAGCTCCGTCAATTAGTCGATGCTGTTTATTTAGATGAGCGTGTCGTCGACTACTTGTTGAATATTGTGCAAGCGACCCGAGATCCTAAACAATTTAAAATTCCTGTTGAAGGGCTGTTAGAATACGGCGCTTCTCCACGCGCTGCATTGGCGCTTAAACAAGCCTCTAAAGTACGTGCCTTGTTGGCAGGACGCTACTTTGTGACACCGCAAGATCTCAAAGATGTCGCGCATCCTATTTTGCGCCATCGTTTACGCCTCTCTTATGAAGCGGAAGCGCAAAATTTAACCACGGATGACATGGTGACACGCATCCTAGAAACTCTGCCTGTGCCTTAAACTATGGATCCCTCATTAGAAGCGTTTCAGCACATTCGTCGCTTACAAATTCGCGCTCTACGCAACGTTGATGATGTTTTTGCAGGTTTCTATCGTTCTGTTTTCAAAGGTAGAGGCATTGAATTTGAAGATGTGCGTGAATACCAAGCAGGCGATGATATCCGCAGCATTGATTGGAATGTCACCGCTCGTTCGCAACGTCCTTATGTGAAAAATTTCCGCGAAGAACGCGAATTGACCGTCATGTTAATTGTCGATGTATCCGCTTCTGCGCGTTATAGCCATACGCAGCATCTAAAAAGCGAGCTCATCGCAGAGCTAGCAGCTCTTTTAGCTTTTTCTGCCATCAAAAATCAAGATAAAGTGGGATTGCTCTTATTTTCAAGCGAAGTCGAATTATACTTAAAACCTAAAAAGGGTGTACGGCATGTTTTACGCACGATTCGAGAACTCCTTTATTTTAAACCGCGTCATAAAGGAACAAATGTACAAAAAGCGTTGGCATTTTTAGGTCAAGTGCAGCGCAAACATGCCATTTGTTTTCTCATTTCTGATTTTCTAACGAGTGATTTCAAATGGGAAGCGACTTTAATTGCTAAACGTCATGAATTGATTAGTTTTTATGTTTATGATGCTTATGAACATGTCTTTGCTCCCAAAGGATTATTCACTTTACGTGATTTAGAAACTTCTGTTGAGCATTTAGTTGATACCTCTCATGCAAGTGTACGTCAACACTTTGAAAATCGCGTACAAACTCAGCAACAAGCTTTGACACAACTTTTTCAACGCCTGGGAGTCGATTTAATTTCTTTAAATACCAGTGAATCTTCGAGCGATGTCCTCTACCGTTTCTTTAAATTAAGGAGACATCGTAAATGAGATATGGCTGGTTATGGTTGATTTTTCCTCTATGCCTCTATGGAGAAATAAAATGGCATTCTGATCTTAAAGCACCTTTTGCTATCATGCTGCAGGTAAGCTCAGATCAAGTAAAAATAGGAGAATCCTTAGAAATTGAAGGAACCTTTCATTATCCTGAGTCTTATGAATTAGACCTTTTGACACTCATTGAGCCACTCATATGGTCGGCTAATCCTTTATTACCCGCTTTTTCCCTTGAACATTGGGAGGCATTTCCTGTTGCAACAGAAACTAAAACTCAAGCACAGCGATTAACCATTCGCTTAATTCCGGTTCAAGAAGGAACACAAAGACTCTCTTTTTTAACCATTCCCTTTTTACCTAAAGAAAAACAAGAAGATACTTTGGCTGTTCCTACACCTATTTTCTCTATTCAAGTGAATCCACCCACTGCTTCGCCTAACACTAATCTGGCTCCTTTAGCGACGCTAGATGCACAATTTCCTTTAGGATTGACGCAAGCTAATCGCCAATTTCTAGAAAGCCCGGAAGCTTTAGAAAAAGAGAAGCAACGTAATCAACGGCTCATCCAGCAGCACACCTTTCCTTGGCTAAGTTTATTGCTAGGAATCGTTTTAAGTGGACTAGGAGGGCTTGCATATAGGATGCGTGAATCATTGAAAGCATTCTTCCATCCTCAACCTATTGTCGATCCTCCTCAACAAGCTAAGCAAGCTTTAACAGAGCTAGAAAAAACGTCTTTACCTCCAGATGAAGCTTACGCTAAGTTAACTTCGATTTTATTATCGTTTCTAGAGGAACGCATTAAAATCAAAAGGCAAGGGCTCACTACACGTGAAATTCGGCATCAGCTTGCGAAGCACGCCTTGCCTGCCGATTTGAAAGAAGAGATTATCGCCTTATTAAAGGAAAGTGATAAAGCTAAATTTGCCGGCTCAGCTTATGCTGTCCCCACCTTCTCAGATGCAATTCAAAAAGTGAAAGCAGTTATTAACGCGTTAGGCAGTGTGCATGAATAGAGACGCTTGTACCAGCATTTAGTGGACCCAATGAACTAATAAGACAGTTGCAAAATTATTTAATGTTAGATTTGCAAAGTCATATGCCGCTCTTTCAGAATTGAAGATACTTGCAATTATTAACAATATCGACTAAACTTAGTTTAGTCTATCTAATTAAAGAGAGATAATATGCGCATAGTCAATATTCATGAAGCTAAAACACAATTTTCGAAACTTGTAGATGCAGTAATTCACGGCAATACAATTATCATTGCCATGGCTGGAAAACCTGTTGCTAAATTAGAATCTATTCGTAAAAAGCCAAGACGATTTGGTGTGATGAAAGGAAAAATTAAGATTGCCAAAGATTTCGATGATCCTTTGCCTGATGATTTAATTAGAGAATTCGAGACTTAATTATGCGCTTGTTATTAGATACCCACGTCTTTCTTTGGTGTGTCAAGAGCGATCGGCGAATTTCCAAAACAACACGTTCAAAAATTATCAATGCTGATGAAGTTTATGTAAGCAGTGCATCTATTTGGGAAGTTACCATTAAAGTAAAATTGAAAAAACTCGATGTTAATATAAAGGAATTAGTTGATGCTATTACTGAAAGCGGTTTTTTAGAATTACCTATTACAGCACGTCACGCTCTCACCGTTAGTCATCTTGCAGACATTCACCGTGATCCTTTTGATCGAATCCTCATCGCTCAAGCTATAGCCGAACCTTTGATTTTTTTGACTGCAGATGTAGCACTCAAAAATTATTCCGATCTCATTGAAATGATTGATTAGATTTTTATTCTAAACGACGCCGAAAAAACCACGCTGCACCCGTCAGAGTAAAACACGCAATCACGGCCATGGGCCAGATATTGTCAAAGACAATAGAGGCTGGCATATCTTTGAGGAAGACTCCTTTTGCAATGATGAGATAATAGTACAAAGGATCTGCAAGCGCCACTTTCTGCAACCAGGTCGGCATGTTCTCAACGGGTGTGGCATATCCAGACAACAAAACAGCAGGTGTCATAAATACAAATGAACCTAAAATGGCTTGTTGCTGTGTCATCGAAAGAGAAGAGATAAATAATCCCACTCCAATAATTGAACAAAGAAAGACAAACATCCCACTATACAATAAAAAGAATGACCCCGTAAAAGGAATCTTAAAAATTAAAATTCCTGCACTCACAATCACCGATCCTTCAATTAAACCAATAATCAAAGCAGGGATTGTCTTCCCAATCAAAATTTCAATGGGTTGCAAAGGAGAAACAAGCAGCTGATCAAATGTTCCTAATTCACGCTCACGCGCAATGGATAATCCCGTGACCGTGAGACCAATCAAAAGTGTCAAAACACCTGACAAATTGGGAACATTAAACCAATAGTAAAGCAAATTGGGATTAAACCAATTGCGTGGAAAAATTTCTGTGTTTTGCTGCTCAATATTGACACGCGCCGCATAGTCGCGATTGTATTGATCTATAATACTAAGCGCGTAGCCTTGTACAATTTGCGCTGTATTAGATTTACGTCCATCTATCACAAGTTGGATATCAGCTTTTTTATTGGCTCTTAAATTGCGTGAGAACTGTTCATCTAAATGAACCACCATCACTGCTTTTTGATTGTCCACAACATCTGCTATCTCTTTGACAGATTCTAAATAAATAATTTTATTAAATGTAGGAGCACCATGAAAACGTTGCACAAGCTCATACGCTTCTGCTCCACTATCACGATTCAGAATTCCAATCGGCACATTTTTTACATCCAATGTAGCCGCTAAAGAAAACACAACCAGCTGCAAGATAGGCGGAACAATCAAGACAGTGCGACTCTTTTTGTCGCGCCAAACGGCTAAAAGCTCTTTATAAATTAAAGCTAAAACACGTGTGAACATATCTGACTAATCCAAGCGTTTAACGGTGCGCAAAGCTGTTAATAAAAAAAACACGGAACTAATACCCAACATCGCTAAAGTGTTGGGAATAATAAGCGTCCAAACATTTCCCACAAGAAAAAGTGTTTGTAGACAAGCTACAAAATAACGAGCTGGAATAAGGTAAGTGATCATCTGAATAAATGTGGGCATACTGGCAATTTCAAAAATGAATCCAGATAAAATGAATCCTGGTAAAAAAGCTGCTACCATCGCTGCTTGGGCAGCCACGAACTGATTGCGTGCACTAGAGGAAATCAAAAGACCAACCCCCAACGCTGAAACAAGAAATACGCTCGCTACAAGCGTTAATACCCAAAAAGAGCCTCTAAAAGGCACATCATAATAAAACACCGCAATGATCGCACACATAGTCATCGAAAGCATGCCTAAAACGAAATAAGGAACTAATTTAGCTAGCAGTAATTCTGTAATCGTAACCGGCGTGGCCATCAGCGCTTCCATTGTCCCCCGCTCCCACTCACGGGATACCACCAATGCAGTCAATAAAGTCCCGATTAAGGTCATAATAATGGCGAGTGAACCAGGAATCAAAACATAACGACTTTCTAATTCTTCATTATACCAAAAGCGAGATTGCGCGCGTATCAACGGTAATCCTTTTAAATTTTTGCTAATGGACTCTTGCTGCAACCAATTAGACCATGCTCCTTGTACGTAATTTTGTACAAAACTTGCTGTATTAGGTTCACTGCCATCTGCCAGCACTTGAATCGGTGCAATGTTATCAGGACGTTGGCGAAAAGAGGAAAAATAAGAAGGAACAACCACAATCCCTCGAATATTCCCACGGATAATATCGTCTAAAAATTCTCGTCGATCTCGTCCAATACGCGTAACAAAATAGCGTGAAGCCACTAAAGATTGACTAAAGCTTTGTGCATCGGGCGATGTATCTTCTAAAACAAGTCCAATGCGTAAGTGATTCATGTCTAAAGACACGCCATATCCATAAAGAAACATCAAAATTAAAGGAAGAACCAAACTAATCAAAAAAGTGCTGGGATCGCGTATAATTTGATAGGTTTCTTTGACAATTAATGCTCTTAAACGCCGCAATTTTCCTTTGCTTGTCGGAGATGCACTAGGCGGTTCTTGCATGATTCTGCTCCGCATCATAGCGTTCAATTAAGAAAATAAAAGCATCTTCTAAAGTAGGCGAAGGATTCTGCTCACTCTTCGCTAACGCTTTTAACTCGTCCGGTGTACCCAGTTCGATCATTTGACTGCGATACACTAAGCCAATGCGATCACAATATTCGGCTTCATCCATAAAATGTGTCGTCACCATCACAGTGACACCTTTTTCGACTAAACCATTGATGTGATTCCAAAATTCGCGACGCGTAATCGGATCTACTCCGGAAGTAGGCTCATCAAGAAATAAGACTTCAGGTCGATGCATCACCGCACAAGATAAAGCTAATCGTTGTTTAAATCCTAAGGGAAGGGTTTCTGCTGACTCATACAGGTAGGGCTGAAATCCGAAAATTTCAATCATATCTTGAATCGCTTTGTGTTGTTGCCCGCCTTTTAAATTGTAGATCCCCGAGAAAAATTCTAAGTTTTGACGCACGCTTAAATTGCCGTATAAAGAAAATTTTTGTGCCATATAGCCAATTCTTGAACGGGCTTGACTAGAGGCTGTTTGCAAATTATAGCCCTCTACGAAAGCTTCCCCTGAAGTAGGCTTCAGCAAGCCGCACATCATTTTAAATGTAGTCGATTTTCCTGCTCCATTAGGACCTAATAACCCAAAAATTTCACCCGATTGAATGCGAAACGTAATGTGATTGGCCGCTGTAAAAGATCCAAATTTCTTCGTTAATCCTTTTGCTTCCACAATCGCTTCACTTTTGTCTTTAAACACGGGCATTTTTTCTGCTAATTCGGAACGCCCTCCGGGTCCGCCTCCTAAAATATCGATAAAGGCATCTTCAAAGCGTGGTGGAATAGACTCTATTTGCAATCCGGGATTTTTTTGATGAAGCGTATCTGCGAGTGTTGTTTCTGTTGGCTGTCGCGTCACAATGCGAATATCGCTTCCTTGAATTACACCGTCTATCACTTGGGGGTGATTCAACGCCTCTATTAAAACTAAACGCCGACTGCTTTCAATATGCGAAATTTTAAATGTGCGTCCTTCTACGCTTTGTGTTAATTCTTTAGGAGGACCACTATAAAGTAGTTTGCCTTGATTCAATAATAAAACAGAATCGCATCGCTCAGCTTCATCTAAATAAGCAGTGCTCCAAATGACAGAAATATCTTCTTCTAATAAACCTTGCACCATTTTCCATAATTCTCTGCGTGAAATCGGATCCACCCCTACACTAGGTTCGTCTAATAACAAAAGAGTGGGCTTTTGAATCAAAGCACATGCCAACCCTAATTTCTGTTTCATGCCTCCTGAAAGAGCACCTGATAAACGGTTAACAAAGGGTTTCAAAGCTGTGAAATCGAGTAATTTTTCAAAAGTTGCTTGGCGTTCTTGTCCCTTGACTCCACGTAAATTGGCATATAAAACCAAGTTTTGCATGACTGTCAAATCTTCATAGAGTCCAAATTTTTGCGGCATATAACCGATCAAGTTATGGATAGTTTCCGGATCTTCCACCGTATCATAACCTGACACCAAAATTTTGCCTTGCGTAGGCAACAATAACCCTGCGATTAAACGAATCAAGGTGGTTTTGCCGGCTCCATCCGGACCTGCTACCCCCACTATTTGTCCTTTAGGAATCACCGTATGGATATTTTCAAGCGCAGGCGGTTGTGCAGGATTAAAAAATTTAGAAAGATGCTGAATGTCAACAACTGGAACGGATGACACAATTTATTCCTTTGCAGGCTCTTCATGATGGCGTTGTAAAGGCAACTTCACAGTCACAGGCATGCCTTGACGCAATCCGTGATCAGGATTATCCGCAATGATGCGTAAGCGGTACACAAGGTCTGTGCGCAATTGCGTCGTTTCCACTGTTTTCGGAGTAAATTCAGCGACCGGAGAAATAAATCCTATATGCCCTTTATAAACATGACCGCCTGGAGTATCTGTGAACACTTCAGCCTGCATATCAGGATAAATATCTCCTAATTGCACTTCAGATACATAAGCGCGCACCCAAACAGGAGAAACCAAAGAAAGCGTGTAAATGGGATCAGCCTCTTTTACCACGGTTCCTGGTTCGCGAATACGCGTCAAGATCACTCCGTCGGAAGGGGCATAAAGCTCAGTATCTTGAAGATTGGTGATGGCAACTCCTAGAGCGGCTTCTGCTTCTTTAAGATTAGCTTGGTAAACACGCATAGAGGATATGGCTTGCGTATATTCCTCAGCTGAAACCGCTCCTGTGCCTAATATTGATTCGCGTCGCTCAACGAATTCTCGTGCGTTATCAAGAGAAGCTTGAATGGAGTTAATATGCGCTTGCGCTTCTCGGACTTGGTCTTCATAAGGTTGCTTATCTAAAATGGCCATTAATTGTCCGGCTGCTACATAATCACCTTCTTGAAAGGGCATATAAATCACGCGTCCTTTCACACGAAAACCCAAATCGACCTGCCGAATATCTACATTGCCATAAAGGGTGAGTTCATTCTGGTCTTCAGGCTTTCGCTCCCAATAATAATAAACCCAATAAGCAATACCCGCCAAGATGAGCAATAGGAGTAAGATTTTAAGGAGACGTTTCATATATGTTCTCAATTACTATGCATGAAGAAAATTCAAACTTGTATATAGTCTTTCTACTTCAAAGTGAGAATTTTGAGCGCGTCAAAGCCTCGGGGTTAAACGATCGGAAATGGGTCCATATTAGTAATATGAACCCATTTCCGATCGTTTAACCGCGAGAGCTTTCACGCAGCTCAAAATTCTCACTTTGAAGTAGAAAGACTATATACTCAATCCAGCTGAATCCTGGAATTTTGGGTGCGTCAAAGCCCCGGGATTGAAAAATCGCGTCGAGGGTCATATTGATTAATATGATCCTCGACGCGATTTGTTCAATCGCGGGAGCTTTCACGCTACCCAAAATTTCCAGGATTCAACTGGATTGAGTATATAACCCACGAATTTAAATTATCCTAGCATTTTGAACAGTTTTCATTAGAAAAATTTAACAATCAATAAATCTTTCTTATCCGCCCACTTGCGAGCCCGTTCACCCTAAGAACAGGAATTCAAGTGATAAGAATAGAAAGAATAAGTCACTTGTCTTCCTTGATTTAAGGCTTGCTTTTTGTTAATCTGTCCTTATATGAAGGAAACATTTCTTTAAATCTTTCCTTCATATAAGGACAGATTAACAAAAGGTAAACGATGGATGAAGAAAAAATACTCCCAATTTTATTAGGAGAATTTCGTGATAGATTACCGCTATTAGAGATTGTTCATCGAGATATCCAATTTCCGAAAGCTCCGAATAAAATTAAAGTCGCTATCGGCATGCGCCGTGTGGGTAAGACTTACTTTCTTTATCAACACATTTTAAACATGCTTCAAACAGGAATTAATCCCACAAGCATTTTATTTATTAATTTTGAAGATGATCGTTTGCTTCCCTTAAATGAGCAAAAATTAGCAAAATTAGTCGATGCTTTCTATGCAATTTATCCTGAAAACCATGATAGAAAGTGTTATTTATTTTTTGACGAAATTCAAAATGTAGATAATTGGCCTCTTGTGATTAGACGTTTACACGACAGTAAGAATGTGGAGATTTTTTTAACAGGATCTTCAGCCAAATTATTGAGTAAAGAAATTGCAACAAATTTACGTGGAAGATCGATAGCGATTGAAATCTGGCCTTATAGCTTTAGCGAATTTATGAGAGCGAAAAAAATTGTCATTGAACGCAGTTTATACGACAAAAAAACTCAAGATAAACTCACGCATGCTTTTCAGAGTTATTTATCTGAAGGTGGATTCCCGGAAGTCATTTCTTATTCTGCTGATACACGTCAACAAACTTTACAAGACTATGTCGATATCGTGATTTATCGAGATATCATTGAAAGACATAAAATTAAACATCCTACTTTAATCAAGTACATGATTTTATCGATGATTCATAATGTGAGCAAACCTTTCACCATTAGAAAATTGTATAACGATCTCAAAAGCCAAGGATATCAAATAGGTAAAGAAGCCCTATATGAATATGCTGATCACATTGAAGATGCTTATTTGGCTTTTTCAGTCAGCATTTATGACAGATCTATTCGCAAAGTACAGTCCAATCCCAAGAAATTGTACGCCATAGATTCAGGAATGGTAAGAGCGCTTACACTAGATTATGAAAATGATCTTGGAAGATTATTTGAAAACATCATTTATCTGGATTTGCGACGTCTTGGATGTAAAATCAACTATTATTTGACTCACGAACGCTATGAAATTGATTTTTTAATCCAAACAGCACGTGGAAATAAAAAACTATTTCAAGTGGCTTGGAAAACACAAGACAAAAGCACGCTAGAACGAGAACAAAGAGCCTTACAAGCAGCCATGAACGAATTAAAGATTGAGGGAGAACTCATCACACTTGATTCTTATTTGCGTGAAGGAATTAAATTATAAAATTTATTCTTTAACTTGAATACCATGAATACCACCAATCCAAGAAGATACCTAAACTGGCAATAAAAGCTAGTCCCGCCATTACTAAGTTGGGGATCAGTAGATTAGGAATAGTGGCCAAGAGAGCCACGAACAGTAAATAGAGGCTTAAAGCTAAATAACCTATTTTGCGCATAAAATTACCTGTTCAAGGTTTGTTGATCTTGTGCTTGCAACGTTTGTAGAGCAGGTACAAATCGCTGGATTTCGTGATTTCGATATTGATTTGCCACTTCATTGCGTTTTAAACACGCTTCTCGACGTGCAGCTGTCCCCCACCTTACATAGCGCGCCAATTTATGATTGTAAAAAAAATCTTCATCCCGCGCCCAATAATGGTTAATGCGCGCTTGATCGATTTGTACAGGATGCGAAGCATGAAATTTCCAAGGAAAAATGCATTTTGCAGAATCAACAGCGTAAGACCAAGGATAATACACCACAGTATGGGGATCGCAACAGGTTTTTACAGCGTCCGGACGCACAATACTTTTACAGTAAGTATTCATATGCTCTTGCACAGGCGCTTGATAAATCAATTGCTCGATGAGCAACTGATCCGCTGCAATTTTGGGCACATGAGAAGTCCCAAAGACTTGCCAATTCACTAAAATGCCACTGCACTCTTCATAATCAGATAGCCACTCCACCAAGTTAGAAGCTTTCACAGGAAAAAGAAATTCATCTGTATCTAAAATGGCGAGCCATTTGGTATTACCTGTTGCCCGGTTAATACCTTCACGATAAGCAGCAGATTGCACACGTGTCCAATCCGCTTCATCACCTTCTTGACTCGGGTAAGGCCAATCATAGAGTTCGACAAGATTAGCTTTGAGATAGGGTTGTAAAACTGTTAAATAATCATCTGAACTCAAGTGATTGAATAAATAGAAATGTTCGACTCCTATCAAACGATGAAAATCGATCCATTCTTTTAAAAAGCGTTCTTCGTTTTGAAAAATAGCAACAATAGATAATTGGTAAGGATAATTTTCTTTTTTCCAAATCTTAATCGTGCCTAACACAATGCAAAAAAAAATCAAAAGAGGAATTCCTATTTTTTTCATAAATCACACTTTAAAAAGAGAGAAAGCATCTCCCCACTCTATTTTGCGCGCACGTTTATACACGTCTCCCATTTTCTTAGAGATTGTAGGTTGTTGCACGCCTTCAGGAGTGCACAGCGTCAACACGACATGTCCAGAATGACGTAAAGGATGTCTTAAGACACGTGCATCCGGCAAGGAAACAGGCGTTTTACTAGCTGCCACATAAGAGAATTTCTCGTCTTCATAACCTAAGCTTCCTCCTTTTAAACGACGATGCAAAGAGGAACGCTCAACACGCGCAGCAAAATGACACCAATCACCGTCAGCCATTGGACATGCTACGTGATGCGGGCAAGGAGCCACTAAATGGGCTCCCCACTCAATCAACTGTCGACGAATCAACCGAATACGTTCAAATCCCGCCGGTGTTCCCGGTTCCACAACAAGCAAAAGTTTGTTAGCTGCTTGCCAGCCACATTGAATGGCAGAAAGCATCTTTTCTGACTTTAATTCTCCTATTGAATAAGAAAAAATAACCGCATCATGTAAAGGCAGTTCTAAAGTTTGTTCTAAATCAACTTGTTGCCAAACAGCATCACGCACAGCTATTTGTTCGCTAACTTGCGCTAAACGTTGTCCTAAAGCCATCAAAGAAGCATCCTTTTCAAGCAAAGTGACTTGTTCAATTTCTGAAAATTGACTACAAGCCGCCCACATAGCGGTTCCAGGACCCGCACCTAAATCTAATACGCTTTTAATAGATATTTCCGAGGGCAATCTTTCTTGTATGGTTTGTAAAGCCATTTTCACAGCCGCATAAGTGGCAGGCAAACGTGTCATCACATAAGATTGTCGTTGAGCTTCTGTGGTCATAAATTGACGCTTAGAAGCTTGCTGACGATAACGCTCTGTTAATTCTTCGCGTGCTTCGATCAACCGAGACAATCCAAATGATTCAATAGCCTTTTCAATTGCCTCTTGCAAATTCTCTGGTAGTTGCATAAATCCTGCTATTAATCATAGGGTGTAGTATCTGAGCTCGAAATTTTAAAATCTAAAATGTCATCACTAATACCAGATCGTTGTTTTCCTTTAAATTCATTTGCAAATGTTTGACCGCCTGTTTTATTGTCGTTTTTACTCTCTTCTTTCTGCTTAGATAATTCTTTACGTCTAATAACAATTCGATTGGCGATTTCATCACTTCCAAAGATGGCTTTTAATGTTTCTACAGGAGCGTGCTGGATTTCAATTCCTTTTTGATTATCTTTATTAATAAAAGTCAAAAGAGACACATAAGCTTTTTCTCTTAAAGGAGAGTCTTTAGGTAAATCATTGAAAGCTTCCTTCGACATAGTCCCTTTTAACATATGATAAAAAGCTTTTTGTAATAAGGGATCTTCCAATTGTAAACGACTGATATCTTCAATACGAAGCACTGTTTTGGGTGGAGCGCGATCAGCTGCTTGTTCAATAGCCGTGAGTAATTCCTCTACAAAATTGCCTCGGGTTTTTTCTAAATCTTTAAAAAATTTTGCTTCTCCATATACATTCTTGATTAAATCGATGATAATTAAACGATATTGAGCTGCTTTTTCAGGATCTTTTTCACGTAGTTTTTTATCGACAATATAACGAAAACTCACTTGCTGACGATCTGTTGTGAGCGTATGACCAAATAATCTTTCTTGACGATCATTCAATTTTTGTCGTTCATTGTCACTTAGATATTTTTGATATTGCTCTTGAACGATTTTTTGATGTTTAAATTTTTCCAATTTCTCAACAGTTAACACCGACAGCATCAAGACTAAAGCCAAAATTAAAGGTAAAACATTCATAATTTAATCCGGCGGATAATAAATAGGATTTTTACTAGTGGGCAACACAAAATTCATTATCATGCTTTGCGTTTCTACTTGAGAACCCAGATTACGTCGCTCTAAAGCTTCCGGATTTCTCGCAATTTGAATCTCAAGTTTAACAATAGAAGGCATTTGTTGATGAGTTTTAGACCATTCTGTTTGCCATTTATCTCTTTCCGGTTGTGTATCTTTCTGTTCCGTGGATTGTTGATTACCCGGATTCGTCGCATTTTTATTAGTAATTTTTTCAGGAGCCGCATAAAACTCAAAATTGAGGTTGACTACATTCTCCATTAGCACTTCTTCTTGCATATATTGATGGGGTTGTTCCACGTGCAAAGGCCATGTGACTAAACATAAACGATGATCCAAATCCACAAACAAACGGGCAAGGACATCACCAGACAAATGAGGATTGAGACGTACTTCATTATCAAAAGTAAACACCAAACTGGGAGAATTGGAAAAATTGCGATTCGGAGGTTGACTATAGAAATAAAATTTTCTGGTATCCTTTGAATTTTCATTCACAATGCGTTCAAAGACAAAAGCAAGACGTGTTTCTACATAACGAAGCTGGAAACTCTCTTTCTGTACTTTCTCTGACATTTGTGTCAGAACTGATAATTCACGAAAAAAACCAAAAACGATGACAAGCAAAACGGATAGCAACGATACAGCGATTAACGTCTCAAGTAATGTCATGAAAGAGCGCCGTTTAACTTTCATTTACTTTTCCCTTTGGTATTAGATGCATGAGGAAGCGTTCCTGCTCCCTGAGTGCTTTGTCCAGATGCTTTACCTTTATCTTTATTACCTGGATCAGCACTAGGCACATCTTCTCCTGGCTTCAATTTATTATCTTTTCCTGCATCTACATAAATGTAGTAATCGTAAATTGTTTCTTGTGGATCTTGATTTTCTACTTTCTTAGGTTGCGACTGAAAAGGAGAGAGGGGAGACAAATCTTTTAAAATGATATATAAGCGTAAGAGATATTCAGTAGCAGGTTTATTTTCATCTTTTGGTTTTCGATCAACCACACCAATGATATAGCCTCCTTCATAGTTTAACTCTTTTAAACGCTTTTGCAGATCGGGATCATCTACCGTAAATTTTTTACCTTGTGCGAGCTCTTGTAAAGGGATTTGTCGCTTATAAAACCTTTCCACAATACGAGAATGTAAGACACGGGCAATATGATCGCGTTCATTTTCACGAATGACGACCTGCTGTTGTTTAAACATATTGGTATAAATGCGCATAGCAGGAGCCGCACAGATTAGCAAAATAAACACAGCCACCATGATTTCCAATAATTGGAAATGACGTTTACTTGATTTCTTCTTCTTTAGAAGGGTTTTTATATAATTCTTCATACACTTCTTGAGGATATAATAACTGACTCAATGCGACTTTATCTTGCTCTTTAACAGGCGTAGGCTTTATCCCTAAAGGGCGTGGAGAACCTGTTAGTTCAATTGTAAACTGTCTTTTTTCTTCTCGTCGAGCATCATCTTGGCCCGCTTCATACAAAGTCAATGTTCCTTGACTCATCGAACCCAATGAGAAAATAAGTTGAGCTGAGTCTGATTTGCTCGGTCCAAATTGAAAGGAATGAATGGCAGTGAGTTTTAAAGGGCGTTGAATGAGGCGTTCCCACTCAATAGGTAAGGGCTTCTCGACATCAATGGCGGAAGTGACTTGTTTCGTTTTAGGATCAAGCGTTAAATTAACTGCAACATCTGTATCCATCATGAGCATGAGGTCTTGCGCCATATTAATTTGGCTCAAGACCTGCTGAGATTCCGATAAAAAGCGTTGTTCTTCATACGAATCTTTCACTTTCACTCCTGTTGCGATCAAACCCAGCGAAATAATAAATAAAACAACCAGTAGCTCTAATAAAGTGAAAAAAGATTTCTTAACAACTCTCATAACGGTTAATTACGATTCCTTACCACTATTGAATAAGCTACCTTTCCCTTTAGACGCTTGATAGGAATCATACTTAGCCGATTTAATTTCAATGTCACCTTGTTGATCTTTGGAAACTTGATACTCGTATCCCCACCCATCTTTAATGAGTTCTTGAGGATTTTTAACTAATTGCGAACTTGCAACAATATCTTTCCAACGCGTATCAATATTGTCACGATCTTCAGGATGTGTGGCTAGATATAAATCTAAAACGGTATGAATTTTCTCAATTCCGGCTTTTGTTTTGAAAGCTTTTCCTTCTTCCAAGCTTCCTGTATAGTTATACGCAATGACACCTGTGATCATCGCAATCAAGAACATCACAATCATCATCTCAACTAAGGTGATGAAGCGTTTCTTTAATTGATGAAATTTCATGTTATTCTCCCCTTCTTAATTGATTGAATTTTAAATTCATTAATTCGTTCTTCTCTGTGCTCTCTGTGTACTCTGTGGTAAAACTTAATCAATTACCACAGAGTACACAGAGAGCACAGAAAGCAAAATTCCTAATTAAATCATTAGCAACTTTAACCAACTGAAAACGAGCTGACGTCAGTTAAAGGTAATAAAATAGCTAAAAGCACTGTTCCAATCACTAATCCCATGACAATTAAAATCAAGGGTTGTGCCAATGCCATGACGCGATCCAGCGTCTTTTCAATTTCTTGCTCATACATATCTGCAATGCGGTTTAACATCGTTACACTCGTTCCCGACTCTTCACCCACTGCTAGCATACGTGAAACCATATGAGGCATATAATCCGATTTTCCCAATTCTTGGCTTAAAGAGTGCCCTTCAATAATTTTACCTTCCGCCTCTTGAATTTCTTTTTCTAAAACCACATTGCGCATGACTCCTCGCGAAATACGTAAGGCATCCATCATACTGAGCCCCCCTTGCAAGAGGGTTCCCAATGTGCGACAAAAACGGGCCGTCGCTGTTTGAATCACCAAATTCTTCAATAAAGGTACTTTTAAAACATTTTTCTCTAGCCACATTTTACCTTGCGGCGAACGTAATTTCCACACAGCCCATATAATCCCTCCCACTAAAAGGGGCAGATATAACCACCAATATGCACGAAATAAGTGGCTAAAACCTAATACAGCATTCGTAAAGGCATTCAATTTTCGATCAGCAAAAATTCCTTCTAAAGAAGGCACAACAAATCCAAGTAACAAACCAATAATTAATAGAGAAAAACCACCCAATACGCCAGGATAAATCATGGCTGTCGTAATTTGCTTTTTCAATTTCATTTGTCGGGAAAGAAAATAAGTCAATTTTTCCAATACAGGTCCTAATGCACCTACAGCCTCACCCGCTGCGACCATCCCGCAATAAAGGCGGTCAAAGCTATCCGGATAGGCTGCCATCGCATTGGAAAGCGACATCCCTGTTCTAATCTGCTCACATAAACTCAAAATAATGCGATGGTAAGATTCCCCTCTGGCTTGCTCTTCGACAGCAATAAGGCTTTCATATAAAGGCACTCCCGCATTAATCAATTGCGACAGCTGCACTGTAAAAGCCAGTAAATTATCCCCTTTTAAATTCTGCTTTTTACTTACCTTAGTCTTAATTTGCAATTGCGTGACTAATACCCCTTGTTCACGCAATTTTTCTTTTGCTTCTCTATCCGACTGAGCTTCAATAACTCCTGATTTTCTTTTACGTTGAGCATCTACATATTGATATTGATAAAGTGGCATAAGTGTTTGATTATCCTTGTTCTTCGATTCCGCGAGCGACACGCAACACTTCTGCGACAGTAGACATGCCATTTTTGACCAGTTCTGCTCCATGAGAGAGTAAGGTGATCATCCCTTGAGATAAAGCAACACGACGCAATTCAACAGCATCCGGACTTTGAACTATTTGTTTATTAATCGCATTATTGACAGGCATCAACTCATAGACACCTTGTCGCCCTTTAAAACCAGTTTGATAGCAATAGCTACATCCTCTACCATGATAGAGGCAACCATTAGGTAAAGATTCTAAAGTGAGTCCCAGGCTTTGCAATTCTCTTGGACTAGGTTCATAAGGTGTTTTACATTCGGGACAAATACGGCGCACTAAACGCTGAGCTAGGACTCCTACAATACAAGAAGAAAGCAGATAGGGCTCTATGCCCATATCGACAAGACGCGTAATGGCAGAAGGTGCATCGTTAGTGTGCAAGGTACTTAAAACTAAGTGACCTGTTAAAGCAGCCTGAATAGCAATTTCAGCTGTTTCTTTATCGCGAATCTCTCCCACCATGATGATATCAGGGTCTTGACGCAAGATGTGTCTCAAACCGGTGGCAAAGTCTAATTTAATTTTATGATGAACACCAATTTGCGCAATTCCTTTTAAGTTATACTCAACCGGATCTTCAATCGTCATGATATTGGTATCATCACTCGTCATTTCACAAATGGCACTATACAACGTGGTGGTTTTACCACTACCTGTAGGACCCGTCACAAGAACAATGCCTTCAGGTAAATCTAACAAGCGTTTAAATTGCTCAAATACGCTAGGCAACATGCCAATTTTATCAAGACCTAATAAGACGTTACCTTTATCCAAAATACGCAACACAATCCGCTCTCCACCTGCTACAGGCACGGTACTGACACGAAAGTCAATCTCACGGCGTCCCATGCGCAACTTAATGCGTCCGTCTTGCGGCAAGCGATGCTCGGCAATGTCTAGTTTAGACATGACCTTGATACGGGTGAGTAACTGGACTTGATAATCTTGAGCGGGTGCATGGCGGTTTTGCAAAACGCCGTCAATGCGATAACGCACACGCATGCCATTTTCTGAGGGCTCAAAGTGAATATCGGAGGCCCCTTGCTGAATGGCTTCAGTCAAAATGAGGTTAAGCAACTGAATGATGGGAGACTGCATGCGACTGTGATCGAGCAAGTCATAGACTTCCACTTCACCCTCGCGTCCCTCCTCATTTTTATCAGTTAAGTTGGCAATTAATTGAGAAGCTGCTCCATCTTCTGTGTTATAGCAATCATGAATCGCAGAGAGAATCACTTCGCGTGGGCTATACACAGCTTCGACTTCACAACCAAGTAGAAAGCGCAATTCCTCTAAAGGACTTAAATTGAGAGGATCTGCGACCGCGACAACGACACTATTGCCGTTATCTTTAATAGGCAAGATCACGTGTTTCTTAGCAAATGAATAAGGAACTTGTTTTAAGCGTTCTCGAGTAATAGACAGACTGGACAGATCATTGACAATAGGCATTCCGAATTGCTCAGCCAAACTGGCTTGCGCATCGCCACCTAACATGCCTTGTAAAGCCAGGTCATCATTATAAGAAGGACCTGGCTGATTGTCTTTAGCGTCCATCATACTCTGCACAATCTCCTACACCATTTGCTGAACAAGCGTCGAGAATGTAATAACGTTCTCGTGGTCTTCCAAAAAGGATAGTCATACTTCCCTCCATCAGACGGTTTTTCTCATATTGAAACGCCTCTTCTACGCACTCCAAGAAATAAGGAACATCGCCAGGCCGCAAGCACAGCAACTCTTGTCTTAAGCAAGTCAACTGCTCTTTGGGATCCTTGACAATATGTGGCGTGAGGAAGATAAACATTTCGGTACTACTATCTCTTAGCGTATTAATGCTAAAAAGTTTTCCTAGCCCTGGTAGCTCCCCTATAAAAGGAATGGACTCACGGCTATCATTACAGACTTTGCGGCGCAGTCCCCCTAAAATGACGGTATCTCCATCTGGAACTTGCACCTGGTTGGTAATGTGGCGTCTCACCACATTAGGACGGCTGGGATCACCACCCGGTTGGATGGTATCGAAGGTGATATCGGTTTCTAATGTCACGTAGTCATAATCTTGATCACAATCTTCATATTGATTGAGGTGAATCGTGGGTTTAATACTGATCGTAATCCCGTATTGCGCACGTGTAAAGGCATCTTTTAAAGTCACACCTTTCGCTGTTTCTACTTCAAATATCCCTGTATTAATTGAGAGGTCTTCATTAATCGAAATGGTGGCCGGTGCTTGATTGACTGTTAAAATGGAAGGATTTGAATTAATCTGCACATCATCTTGGTTCAAGAGGAAACGGTAGACCAAGTCAAAGGCCGGAATTCCGCTATCTGTCTTTTTGCGACTGATAAAGAAATCAAATACACCGGCATTGCTTAAGATGGGAATATCTGATCCGCAAGGGAAAATGTTATTAAAGGAAGCTCCCGTTTTATGCACATTACAAGCCGCATCTCCAATGCGCAGCAAATTCAATCCAAAACTGTTTTCGCGATTAATAATTTTCTCAAATAAGAGAGATTCAATGTGGACCATTTTCTTGGGCACATCTAATTTACGTAAAAGATCTTTAATTTTTGGTAAAAGCTCTGCTTCTACAACCATGACAATCGCGCCTGTTTTGGCATCCACAATAAAATTTTCGCGATTGCGATTAGGATTCGTAGGTAAGAACACGCCCGGTTGCGCAGGAGCAGGGTTCACCATATATCCACCCTCTTGATAGAAGCCTTCTTGACCGTACAGCAGAAGAGGAGGCTCTTTTTGCGGGGGAAGAATAGGCGGCGGCGGTGGAGTGTTTTGGTTAATCACAACATTTGTTTTTTGCAAATCAGGAGGAGCGCCCGGAGCCATTGGTCCTCCTGGCGGTGGGCCACCTGCATAACCTCCAGGACCGGGTGGCCCTAAAGGACCTCCGGGACCCATTGGACCTCCAGGACCAGGAATTCGATCGTAACCCGCTCCGGTTGTCACCATTAATAGATAAACGCGATAAAGAATATCTGCTAATTCTTCCGGATCAGAATGCTTGACGGTATACCAGAAAACAATTTTGTCGCGTGCGCCTCCAATTTGACTTTCCACATTGCGTACAATTTCTTCGGCTTTACGCACCTCTTCGCGTGTTCCCACTACAAAGAGCGATTGGGCGGTATTTTGCAAAGGCACAATTCTAAGACCATTGATTTCGGCTGCTGCGCGCGCCAAGTTAGCTCCAGCACCGGGAGCAGGCATCGGCGGTCCGCCGGGACTTCCTCCTGGTCCACCGGATGCATTCATAGATGGCATCGAACGAGGAGGTTCCATTTCCATAAGGTGAGGACCCGATTCTTGATCAAAAATGGTAGTTAAAATGCGAGCCATTTCTTCAGGAGGCACTTTAGACATTGGCAACAAACGATAATCTTTATCTCCTCGATTGGTCGCAATAAAATCATATAATTTTAGTAAATCCAGAATATCTCCTACCTGACCAATAATGAGCACATCGCGTCCTAAAATTTGCAGAACGGTAGTATTGGGATCAATGAATCTTTCTAAAAAGGAGTACGTACGACGAATTTCAGAAGGTTCCGGAGAAATCACAAAACTCACGCGCGCATCAGGTGGCAACACCTCTAGATCGGCTCTTTTATTGGTAATCATGCGCAAGTTAGAGTGATTTTGCCTAATGAGATAAAGCTGACGCAAATAAGGATTCAAAGTTTTAATACCTACACCATTTTGATTCAAAATCAACTCTAGCATCTCGCTCCAAGCGGCACGAGGAATAGGCAAATTAGAATCAATACTTAAACGAATGCCTCCCACTTCAGGTGGAATGAGATAGACATAATCTTGCGAACCATAGTCAATGATAAGCTGTTCAAGTGTCGTTTCAGGCGCATGCCAAAGACCGTAGCCTTCTGGACGATTACTGCGAGACGCCACATCGCGCCAAGCTCTTTCCAATTCGATTAAACGATTTCTCTCTTCATTAATTTGGCTTAAAAGCCCTTGATATTGATCGGGAGAAGCTTCTTGTTGATACAGGCGATACACTTCATCATACAGTTTCTGAACACGAAGATGGATAGCTTGCGTTTCACGGTTGACACGCGTCAAAAATTGATCGGTTTCGCGATCAAAATCACTTTCGCCACCTTGAAGATGCGCTTTTTTTTCTTCGATGGACTGAGCAAAAGCAAAGAAGGGTGTTCCTAATAAAAGAAGTCCTGTTATCCAAATGCGCTTACTTATCATCATACGATCAAACCTTAATGAATAGAGAATTAATCTTTAGGAGGTGTTACAGCAGGAGGTGGTGTAACGACAGCATTATTATAATTGTTATACATCATATTCGGAGCCTGAGCTTGTTGTTGAATCTGTTGTTGTATCATCTCTGCCGGAGAACGGGTTAAGGGGGCTTGCTTATCCGCTTTATTCAACTCAGCTAATTCTTTTGTCTCTTTTGCATTATCTTTCGCCACATCTTTCGCAGCCGTTGTTTTATTATTTCCACCCACTTGTAAAGCAAGTTCAACACTTTGAAAATCATTGCGACTGGGACTATAAAGTGTGCCTTTCATCACTTGTTTTTCATCTTTACGAACAATTCCTTCAAAAACAAATAAAGTTCCCGCTACTTTACGTCTCACGTAATTGTCAATTTCTTCTTCCGTGGCGAGCTTTTTCCAACCCTTGGGTGTCAACAATAACCAATCAGAGGGACTTAACACCATGCGTTCCTTATTGACTTCAAAAACATTTTGCGTTCTAGTGCGCGCCCCTACAAATTTGAACATCGGTTGAAGACTTTGCGCATTTTGCATCGCCCAGGGTTCTGTTGACTTTAATAAGTTTAGTAGGATTTTACCTTTTCCTTCCACATCCCACAACTCAAATGTCATTAAGCGGTCTTCTATTTTTTTCACAACGAGTAAAGGATGCCCCAAAGACTCTTCGCCCGGTGATACAACTTGCCAGCGATTCTCCTTTTGATTCCAAATCAAGGTATCAGTCGCCTTCACAAAAACAGAGTAAATGTCGTCATTTTCACCAAAATCAATACGCTGTCTCGCTGCCATATCTTGGTATTCTTTTCCACCATGCTGCTCTAAAAAGCGATCCGGTCCAAACCAACGCGCTTTTTGCCTAGCTAACAAAGTTCCATCTACTCGATAAGATCCCAATTCCCATGTGGCCCCAGCATAACGAATAAATTCCTTTTCCGGCAGATTAAATTGTGCATGACTCTCCGGTTCCGTCACTTTTTCACCCTTATCATTTTCCAAAGTCACCTTAATTTGCACTTCATTATTCTCGCCAGGTGTCGCTTCAATCCATAAAGAACTCTTCTCATTATTGGGACTAAACACATAACGACTGATTTTGCGATCATAAACTAAATAAAGGGGATTCTCCGGTCGTACCGAAATTACCGCTTTATTTCCCCCATTTAAAGAAAAGTGCAGCAGTGTATAGTTAGTATGTGCGTCCGGACGTCCATTTTTTCCGTAATAAATCAGTTGTTGTCTCAAATCGGGCAACTGCATCGAGGGCGCAGCCTGTTGTAAACTTAATATCCCTTGTCCTAATTGATTATAATTTTCTTGCGGCAGTTCAAACGCACTCTTGGGTAATCCCCCTTTCTTAGCAGCCGGACTAGGCGTGTTAATCTCTGAAGGGCGGCTTAACCAAAAACCCGTCGCCGCCACTCCCAAAAGAATCGCTAGGCTCACTAACAACGCATTTAACCACGATAACCATTGATTTATCATAAATTTTTTATCTCTTTAAAAACGTTCTTGTTTTTATAATTAATTATAACATTTTTTTTAAAAATATACAAGGTGTAATTAATATAAGAACTAAAACCTCTTCATTTTAAATAATTGGCAATCTTCTTGCAAGAAAACAGACAAGGAAGAGTCATCTTAATACCTCAAAAAATGATTGCATAGTTGATTCATGAAAGTTATAACAGGGACAAGCATTTTTAGGTACTCTGTCTTATTTGTTTAATTGTACCGCAAGATTTAAAGCAATTTATACAAAGGAAAAATTTATGGATACAAATGGTTCTAATGATGCTAAGCCCTTAGGAGGCTCTCAATCTCCTAAGCCATCAGGCCCAAATGATAAACCTCCTATCACACCCTCTTCTTCCTCTTCTCAGGGGCCGATTCCTATACAGCCTACAGCGTCTGGTCCATCCAAACCTTCTTCTGAATCCACCATAGGACCTACAGGTGAAACGCAAGATAAATGGAGAAATGCGACAAGTGATTACAAACCTCATGAGAGTCGAGATGAACCCAAGAAAGATCATCACGAATCAATGGAAGATAAAGTGCGCGATACCTTTCGCAATATGCGTGACTCCAAAAAAGTGGACGAGCTGTATGATTATGCTAGGCATAATAAAGAACAGACAATCATTTATGTTTTATTGATTGTAGGCTTGCTCGTACTTTTTTTCAATAACATCCTAGGCGGGTTAATCATTGGGATGGTGGCGGGCTATTATTTCGCAGATGAAATTGTCTACTATATTCGCAATCTTGGGCAAATTGTCAGCGGACAAGATCAGCTACGCTATGTCACACTCACAGCGGTTTTACTAGGTCTTTTTATTTCAGCTCCGGGTATTTTTATTGGGGCAGCAATTGTGGCCGCTTTTAAGCAAGTCATGATGAAAAAAGATTGAGCGCCTCCCCCTTATGCACTCTGTGGTCATAAATTAAAATCACCACAGAGTGTAAAAAGAAATCATAAACTAGATGAAAGATTATTGATTAACGCCTCAAGGCTGTTTTGAAGCTTATCCAACTGCTCCTTATACTCACCTGTGGGTGATTTATCTTGCTCTTGTTGTATCTCACTCAATCGATCTTTAGCTTGGTTAATAAGTTCCTCTTGTTCAGCTACGTTAAGATCTTCGACAAATGAAAAATTTAGATGTTCAATATCACTCACAGAAATTGTCTTTGGGATGGAAGCCGATTTCCCATCCGTACTTACTATCGCAATACGGAAATCTTTAAACACTTCTTCATTATTAGAACTTGTTTGAGGAAGCCCCACAGTATTGTTAGGAGATCCTATTGAATATAGATTATATGATGAATAAGAAGGATTAATTTCTGTCATAAACATCTCCCTTGTTAATTAAATCACATTATCTATAATTAATTATAATATATTTATACAATTATAGAAATAATTTAATTTCTAATAAAGATGTGTAAGTATTGGCCGAACGCTTACCTGATTGATGAGAAATAAAAGGAGAAAAATTCTCCTTTTACCACGAAATTTATTTCATCTCTTGAATTTTGCTGTGCATGAGATAAAATAAAGCGCCTTTTTCAGAATGAGAAAGTTGGTCATCACTCAGCAAGGGCACGAGTTGATTCATCCCTTCTATCATGCGTTCATTGTCTGATAGTTCCGCTAAACTCTCTTCATTGAAAGGAAAGTTCTGCACAAGGTGATCCACCTTCTCAAGATCTGCATGCGTCACTTCCACGTCTTCAAAGTTGCCTTGTAAAGAAGCGAGTTGCTGCTGAAGTAGCTCCATCGATTCATCTGCTTGACTATCCGCAGTCACTAGGCTACCTGCATAGCCTCTATTTTTCTTGTTTTGTCGCTCTATTTCATCTTGAACTTGTTGTTGACGTCTCCAATTGTCTCGATCCGTTTGGAAAGCTGCAATCAGAATAAACATAGCGGGATTAATATTTTTTTCTGCCATGAGGTAATGATCCAAAATGTCGACCGTCCAACAATCATAGAAAAAGCTAAAAAATGGACGTGAAATTGTCGCCATTTCACGCTCTGTCACCGGATCTCTCAATGTATATTTTGTGCCCCAAAAATTTAATTTTGCTGTCGCTTGTTTCTGCTCTACTGGAGAAATAATATCAAAAGTGGGGAAAAATGTGAAAATACGTTGCTCTACACGTCCCATCGGAACATCTAAACCATCAGTAATATCAAAAGTGGCTCCCCACGATAACCAACGCATACGTGCTTTAGCTTGGAGCATTTCATCATTATCATAAAAATCATATTCCAGTTTTAAACTCAGCAATTTACGATGCACTTTACCCAGTTTAAAATGTGAGCTCTCAATATCAAAAGTAGAGGTGAGAGAAAAAAAACGTTCCGTTACAGTAAATTGATCAGGCATTTGCGCAGGGAGAGCAGCAAACGCGCTTGTCGCACAAGTAAGCAAAGTCACTAAAGACATCATCATTTTTTTTAACATAGTTATCCTAATTTGTTTATAAGGTTAATTTTTAAGGATCAAATTTTTCACAAACACAAGATATAGAAAATTTTAACTTAAAATGTTGATTTAATACAACGATTTTTTTCACATCTTAATTTTTTAATTAAACAAATTTAATAAATTAAAAACAATTAAATATTAATATTATAAACTAATGTTAATTTAATTAAAAAGATATAATTTCAAACAAACATAAAAAAGGAAGATAAGAAAAAATGAGATCTAGTTTTTTTGTCACAAATATGTATTTGCAAAATGATATCTATGACATTTTAAAGACGACGGGACGCCTAGGCGCTATTATTGTGATTCCGTTGGATACAGCAGTAGAGATTATTAAATTTCCTCTACAAGCTATGCAAGATTTAGTATCAGTTATTTTAAATGTATTAGGTTGTTTATTTTCTGATTATTATACGTTAAAAGATGCTTTAAAAAATGCAGAAACCAGTCTTCTTCATTTGTTACATACTCCTGTAGCAATTGTTATGGCTGTTCCTAAAGCCGCTTATCAATTTTGTGCTATTATGATTGATCCCGTCAATGTAAGGCCTTTTTATGATGCCCGCACATTTTACAAGCCAGCTCCTCTATTTCCAGACTATTACGAATAATAATTAAATTAATTTTATTAATAAACTTTTGTTGTATAAATAAAAATTATTTATACAACAAATTTATTTGAGCATATCGGTCGCATAACGACGCAATCCATTTCTGATAATGTCTACCATTTCGATTTTAGAGGGACACACAAAGCTCGGCAGCGCAAAATCTTCGCTGTCTACTTCTAATAATCCCAATTCGGCTGCCAAGTCGTAATCATCAGCTAAAATGGCTTTGACAAGATGCATGGTCGGAATATCGAGAGGCATCACTTCGTCATAAAGTGTCGCATCGATAAAAGCGCGCGTTTCTCCATGTTGATTCGTCGTGAAATCATAACGACGTTGACGATTATCCAGATGGCCTGATAGGTAAGTTCCACTAAATGTATATTTATCGGATCCTAAACGGAAGAAATGAAGAAATTCTCGCTTAGTATTCTCGGGGATCGCACAAAAAGTCGTATCCTCATAACCTAAAAAGTCTTCCGGTTCAACCTGATGACCATTAAGCGGATCCCCTGAAATTAAGCGTACAGCTCCCTTTTTAAGGCGGCCAGCAATCAAAGCCGAAATGGGGAATCCTTCGCGCAATTTGAAATACCCTGTTCTCCCTTCAATAATACCGGGCCCTGCAATACTCACAATGCGTGGCACAAAATAATGTCCTCTTAATAAAAAATAGCCAATGGCAACCACATCACGCGCTGTGACTGTCCAGATGACATCTTCTACCGAGCGAATGGGATCAATCCTTTGGATATGCAAGGACACATTTCCTACAGGATGAGGCCCCTCCACTGTATGCTTTTGCACATGTTTGGCATCCAGAAAAGCACGGGCTGTTGTGCCTTGGCGATACACAAGATGCACAGCCCCCTCTGTTAATTTAGCTAAAGCATCTAATCCCATTTGAAATTCTCTTTCATAGCCACTCACTTGCATTTCAGCAGGTGGCGCAAAAGGAGCAGATTCCACAGCTTTAACGAAGATGCTACGTGGAATTTTTTGTGGATTAGCTAAAAAGTTAAAAGGGCGCTGACGAATGTGTGTGAATAGTCCTCCTAACTTCAAGCGTTCGATCAATTCTTGGCGCGATACATGAGAAAGTTCAATGAAAGGATGTTGCTCGATTTCTTCTTGAGGAGCCACTTCAATGACAATGTCTAATAAGCGACGCTTGAGTCCTCTGCGAATTTCTCGTATCACGCCTCCCGCAGGAGAGACAAAGAAGCGACCGGGAGAATCCTTATCTTCTACTAAAGGTTGCCCCAACTTCACTTTATCTTCTAATTGAGTTAAAATTTTAAATTTAGTCTCTTCAAAAGCACTTAAATCTAAACCAATATGATGAGGAGTCGTCAGGACAGAAACTTCTCCGCCAGGAACAAGCAGCTGCGGCTGGCCTTCTGGCTGACCCTTAAGGGGAATATCTAATCCTTTGCTGATTTTTATATGGGTCATACCAAAATTCCTTCTGAGAAATGAATAATTAAAAATTAATCCAAAAACATGTTTTAAGCAAGAGTCGTTTAATATTAATCTAAATGCTAAAAGCGGCATTATCTCCCTTATTTTAATAGATAATGCCAGTTATCGTATGATAAGTGGCATTATCTCGCTTTTTTAGAGGCTTTTCGCCACTTATAGCATGATAAGTAGCGATATCTATTGATTTTCATCAAAAAAACTGTTATCTTAAAAGAAGAAGGAAAATATAACCACCTAGAGGAAATCATCAAAAGTTTAACGCAAAGGCGTGGAGAAAGGAAAGGTAGGTTCAAAAACAGAAAATCTGAGTTTTTCCTATCACATTCCTTAGAAAGCTAATCCTTGCTATCCTTGGTCTTTCTCCGCGCCTCTGCGTTAAACTTTTGACGACTTCCTGAATAATTACAGGAAAACAGGACATGGATAAGATCGTAGGTCGACAACGTGAAAAACAGATCCTTGAAAAGTTATATAAATCGGAAAAGGCTGAATTTTTAGCTATTTATGGTCG
Source organism: Parachlamydiaceae bacterium (assembly GCA_030147755.1). Taxonomy (GTDB): domain Bacteria; phylum Chlamydiota; class Chlamydiia; order Chlamydiales; family Parachlamydiaceae; genus JASBUW01. The sequence goes on along the minus strand of JASBUW010000081.1, from coordinate 27,815 downwards.
AAGACGTATTGGAAAGACATTTTTAATTAATCAATTTTTTAAAGATTCAGGTATTTATTTTGAAATAACAGGAAGCAAAGGAGCTCATACAAAAGAACAATTAGTCAATTTTCATCGTGAATTTATCGCATTATTTAAATCTGAAGGTGAGTATCTAGTTCCTAAAAATTGGAGTGAGGCTTTTTATCATCTGACTCAAGTCCTTAAATCTATCAGTTCTTCTCAAAAAATCATCTTATTTTTTGATGAACTGCCCTGGTTAGCCTCTCCTAAATCTGGTTTTTTACAAGCGCTTGATTATTTTTGGAATCGGCATGCTTCTCGTCTATCCAATATCCTTTTGATTATTTGTGGTTCTGCAGCCTCATGGATGATTAAAAAAGTGATTAATGATCGAGGTGGATTGCATGGCAGATTAAGCGCAGAAATTAGATTACAACCTTTTTCTTTATCTGAAGTTGAAGAGTACTTTCATTCTCGCCAAATCTATCTCACAAGAAAACAAATTGTAGAACTTTATATGGCTACAGGGGGAGTACCCAAATACCTCAATTATGTGGAACGTGGGAAATCTTCTGCTCAAAACATCAATACTTTATGCTTTACTCCGCAGAGTCCTCTTTTAAAAGAATTTCATAATCTTTACGATTCACTATTTGATGATGCTTACAAGCTTGTCAGGATTGTGCGTGAACTTGCCAATAAACGTGCAGGAATGACCCAAAAAGAGCTTGTGGCTGTACTTGACTTCCCTAAGGGAGGGCGTTTTAGCGATTTATTAATCGAGTTAGAAGAATCGGGATTCATTATGAGCACTCAATCTTATGGCAAGCAGGTAAAAGAACGTAAATATCGCCTCATTGATGAGTATAGTTTATTTTATCTTACATGGATTGATGGCGTTAAACAAAGTATTCTTCAAGGAACAGATCAAGATTATTGGAGTAAAATTCAAACATCTTCTACTTGGCATACATGGGCGGGATACGCTTTTGAAAATATTTGCCTCAAACACATTTCTAAAATCAAAGAATATTTAGAAATAGGAGGAGTACACACAAAAGAATCGCATTGGCAATTTTTTCCTCCTAAAAAAACAGTTGAACAAGGAGCAGAAATTGATCTTTTGGTTGATAGAGCAGATCAATGCATTAACTTATGCGAAATAAAATTCTATAATACATTGTATGCAATGACACGAGAAGATGCAGAAGATTTAGAGCGAAAGAAAATGGTTTTTTTAATGAAAACACAAACACGAAAGGCCTTATTTATGACACTTATCACACCTTATGGGGTAAAAGAAAATGAATATTATTTCAGCTGCGTCGATAATCAATTGATATTAGATCATTTATTTTAATGTATACAACTTCAAAACTTGGCTTTTTTGGTGCGTAAGACTTGCTTTTAAGCAAAAAGCATCGTATTCTTTTCCTTCTTTAACCCAAATACTTAGCATTCATTCTGTTATCCTACTTTACCCAGGTATATGCGCATTCTTCGTTACTGCCTATTTTTTATCTGCTTGCTACTCCTGTGGGCACTCTTAATTAGTGCAGAAGATATGTGCTGTTCGGACAATGATGAAAGTTCCCATCTTTTACAAGATCTCATGATTGTCAATTATTGGAATCAACGTCTCAATGAACGCTTTCCCGTCACTTTTAACCATCTCCTCCAAGGAGGATATTTTAGCATGCCTTCTGCACGCATGGGGCAGGAAGGGGAAGTAGGGATCGGCTATGGCTATGTGCCTCCTTATTTGCATTATAATTTACGCATTCAACTTGTCGATTTTCTAGAATTAACCGGTACATATCGTGTTTTTAAAGGCGTAGAAGATCCTGTCCTCACACGTTTTGGTTTTGGTGATTACTCAGACAAAGGAGCCAACCTAAAGCTTTCTTTATTTAGTCCGGAAGCCACCCATTACCGTTTACCAGGACTTGCCGTTGGATTAGAAGATTTTATTGGAACACGCTCGTTTAAAGCGTGGTATGTCGTTGCTACTCAGGTTTATCTCAAACAAGATTTAGAAATCAGCTTGGGCTATGGAGCACAACGTATCCATAAATGGTTCGGTGGGATGACCTGGATGCCTTTTCGTCGCTCTTCGTTTACTTATTTGCAAAGTTTAGCCTTTGCGCTTGAATATGATGCCATTCCCTATCATGATCAAACCATTGAAAAACATCCCAAAGGACGCAAAAAATATACGCATTGGCATTTGGGAGTCAAATATCGCTTATTCGATAGCTTTGATTTTTCTCTTGCTTATATTCGGGGTGCAAAATTTGCTTTTACTGCTTCCACTTTTTACAATTTTGGATGCACCAAAGGCTTTATGCCTAAAATACATGATGCCTTGCCTTATTCGGCACCCGTTAACTTTGAATCTTTGGGATGCTTGCGTCCTTCTGACGTAATGGCGGAAGAATTTATTTACGCTTTAAATCAACAAGGCTTTGATGTTTCAGAGATTTGGTTAAGTGATCATGAAGGCCGCAAAGTCCTGCGCTTTACCATTACAAACTTGGTTTATCGAGATGAATATGCTTTACGTACGCGCTTAAATGCGGTTTTATCTTCTCTTATTCCGAATGACATCGACGAAGTAATTGTCACGCAAGCCGTATTAGGATTGCCTATTCAAGAATTGCATTACGAAGCGGCTTATTTACGTCTTTTTCGTGATCAAGAGATGAGCCGCTATGAATTAGATTTATTGACACCTTTAGGGGAAGCTAGTTATCCTAATCTTTATACCTCTGTCTTACTCTTTAAAAAGCAAAAAGAGTGGTGGAATTTGGAAATTACACCGCGCACAAACACTTTATTTGGTAGCTCGCGCGGAAAATTTAAATACTCGTTGGGATTAACAGCAGGCATTAATGGTTTTCTTTTTGATGATGTCTTTTATTCCATCAGTCTAGGCTATTACTTCCTCTCTGATATGCAGCATTTAAGTGATATAGACATCTTAAATCCCTCTCAAATTATCAATGTACGTACAGATGTCATTAATTATTATAAACAGCGCTCCATTATGTTGGATGAAGCTTACGTAGAAAAATTCTGGAATTGGGGCAAAGGATGGTATACACGCATTGCCTTTGGATACTTCGAAATTGAATATGGCGGCGTCACCACAGAATGGCTCTATTATCCTGTCAATTCTTGTTGGGCGATTGGAATGGATTTTGCCATACTGAAAAAACGAGATTATCACAATGTGTTTGGATTCACGGATCGTGTACGTAAATTAGATGGATTTAAGCCCCACTATCTGAAATTTTTAGGTTCACAATACTTTTTGAACTTGTATTACGATTGGCGTTGCACAGACTTGCAATTCAAAGTCAGTATCGGGAAATTTTTGGCAGATGATTTTGGCGTCCGCACCGAAGTGTCGCGCTATTTTCCCAGCGGTCTACGGCTAGGTTTCTGGTATACTTACACCAATGCACATGATGTCATTAACAACCAAACGTATCATGATAAGGGCGTTTTCTTTTCCGTACCGCTCGATATCTTTTACACAAAAACTAGTCGCACCCGTTGGGGATATGGCATGTCCGCTTGGCTACGCGACGTCGGCGTACGCGCTTCTACAGGCCTCTTCTTGTACGACCTCATCAATCAAGAACGGCAGTAATTTTGTGGATAAAGTTTATAAGTTAGAAAAAAAACCCGCCACCTTTTCAACGATCTTGAAAATAATAAAAAGAGCAGCCGAAATAAGAGCTAATTTAAACAAAAATAATGCAGTCGCTGAATAAGCTGGAGCTACGCTCACTGCGTTCAAAGTGGTATATTTCCCTCCTGTTAATAACCCAACCCAAGCACCTTCCGCATACCCCATTCCGCTAAAGGCCGCAGCTACTCCTCCCAGAGCCGCCGAACCAATGGATAAAATTGCACTTCCTCTATTGTCAATATTATAAATTAATAACAAACTAAAGCAATCATCTTATTTATCTTGTAATAAGATAACGTATTATTGCATAAATCCAAGGATGGGTGTGGACTGATGGACGACGTGGACCTCGTGACATAAAATTTAGTGAAATCAAAAATAAACATGAATAAAGAAAAAATTTACATCATTTTAAACCTTCTTATAAAATCATTTCTACTCGTCCAGAATATTAAAGACCTTATAGCCTAGAAAACAAAAATCATTGCTTAAAAAACAGAGAGTATGATATAATTAATTTGCTAATTAAATTATAGGTTTTATATGAATATTAATAATAATCAATTCCGTCACCATGAAACATCTGCTTTTACACCTTTTTTGCGTTCACCCCAAGCTCAAGCAACCTCTTCTTTAGGCTATGAACATATATTTATAGAAACTCTAGCAGATAGTTTTGGCCAAGAATGTAAAGCATTTATTGATAGAAAATGTAAAGAAATGCAGAGCATTGAAGATGAATATAAAGCTATGCGGTTAAAAAAAAATCGCAAAGCTAAATCTCAAAAAAAATTATTGGAAATAGCTAACAAAACTATAACTAAAAGTAAAAGCTAGTTTTTCTTTTCTAACATATTCTTTATCCTACTGATTTTAAATCAGTAGGTCTCTATAAGATAATTGTTTACATCTATTTTTCTCGCATTGGTTTTATAGGCTATTGTTAATCAGGGTGTTTTCATTAGAAAGATTTGATAAACATTAAATCTTTCTAATAAAAAACACCCTGTAATCAAATGGCCTTTCAAGAATTAAAACTTTTAAGAGAAAAAGCTATGCGTGCGTAAGGTGAGTTACTTGAGGAAACTGTGCGCTTTTGGTTGTAGAAATTTCAGAAGAAAGAATTCAGCTTATTGCCACAGATGGTTTAAGTTTTTCACCTATCAAATAAGTGATAGCTAACTCAGACTTGACATATACTATTTACCTCCTTAAGTTGAGGCATAAATGGAAAATTTATGCTAAAATCTTTCTTTCTCTTTGCCATTACTTCCTTTTTTGTTGTGGGGTGCCAGCTTCAGCCACCCTATCAACCGCCGGTTGTCCCTACACCTAGCGAATGGAAGCAAACGCAAACCTCTACTAGCGAACTTCCTGATGTCGATAATTGGTGGGAAATATTCGAAGATCAAACTTTGAATGAATTAGAGGAAGAAGCCATTCAGAATAGCTACACATTAGAATCAGCCATCGAACGCGTCATCCAAGCACGCGATCAAGCCAAGATTGCGAGAAGTCAATTATTTCCTCAAATCAATTTATTGCCTGCCTATAGCAATCAAGATGTTTTGACTAAACTCTTTACTAATCCTGCGACTCGAAATGCTTGCGCACCATGCCAACAACTGCTGGGGAGCACAAGCTCATCTTCTATTTCAAGTGGTTCAAATGTCATTCGCGAGCATCAATTGCTTTACTCTTTACCCCTTAGCTTAAGTTACGAACTAGATTTATGGGGAAGATTAAGAGGACAATACAAAGCCGCTATTTTTCAAACATTAGCCCAACAACAAAATTTTGCGACGGCCATGTTGATGCTTACAACCGATTTAGCTTCCACTTATTTTCAATTGCGCACGCAAGATAATTTGATTGATCTTTTTAGAAAAACGATTGAAACACGAAAAAAAGCTGTCTCCATTACAACCTCTCGCTATGAAAGCAAAATCATTAATTACGAAGCGGTTGCATTAGCAGAATTAGATCTTCATAATGTCGAAACACAATACGAAGAAGCTGTACGGCAAAGAACTGTATTAGAAAACCAAATTGCTGTTTTACTCGGTACTCCTGCCTCCAGTTTTCATCTAGAACCTAGCTTGCTGACTCATTTTCCTCCTGAAATTCCTGCCAGTTTACCTTCTGAAGTGCTATTGCAACGTCCTGATCTTGCTGCTCAAGAATATACAATGGCTGCTTTTCATCAACAAATTGGGGTGGCTTATGCTTCTTTTTTTCCCCAAGTCAATATTTCAGGAAGCATAGGATTTTCGAGCCCTCTCTCAAAATATTTTGCAGACTGGAAAAGTCGCTATTGGGCGATCGGCACCAATATTTCTCAATTTATCTTTGATGCAGGAGCCAGGTATTACAATGCAGAATTGGCATGGTCAGATTTTAGAGAAGCTGTTGATGAGTATCAACAGCGCGTCGTGGTCGCTTTTCAAGAAGTAGAAAATGCCCTTGTTAATCTCGAACAAATTGCCAAAGAAATGAATAGCTCGCAACGTGCGATACGTGCTGCGCATCAAGCGTATACTGTTGCACTCGACCAATATCTAAATGGAATAAATTACTATTTAGCAGTTGCAGATAATGAGAGACAAGAGCTAGACAATCAACGTATCTATCAGAATCTACTCGGATTACGTTATGTCAATACCGTTCAACTCATTAAAGCACTTGGAGGAAGATGGAAGTTAGAAGCAGGATGCGAAGAATAATTTTTATTGACGAAACTAATTCATACACATAAGATCACGAAAATCTCTTATTCGTTGTCATAAAACAGGTTTAGCATGTGGATTGTCAGGCTAGCGATCGGCCGCCCTTATACTTTTGTAGTAGTAGCATTGTTCATGCTCATCTTCGGTGTTTGGTTTATTATCAATACCGTGACAGATATTCTACCCAGCGTGGATCTTCCTGTTGTCAGTGTAGTCTGGACATACACAGGATTGCCTGCCGATGAATTTGCCCAACGGATTACCACTTATAGTGAATATGGAATTTTTGATAATGTCGATAATATTGAGCGTATAGAATCTCAAACATATGATGGAATGGCTGTCATACGTGTCTTTTTCTATCCGGAAGTTGATATTGGAACAGCCGTTGCACAAGTGACTTCTACCTCTCAATCAATTCTGCGTTTGATGCCCACAGGCGTTACGGCCCCTACCGTTGTGCGCTACTCTGCCAATAGCGTGCCTATCATCCAAATAGCTTTATCAAGCGAAACATTAACAGAAGAAGAGCTTTATGATTATGCCAATTTCCGCATTAGACAAGATATCGCGTTGATCCCGGGCGTGACTTTGCCTTTACCTTATGGAGGAAAAGTCCGTCAACTTATGGTAGACCTCAATTTAGAAGCTCTTCAAGCCAAAGGTCTTTCTCCGCGTCTTGTCAATGAAGCGGTGAATAATCAAAGCGTGATTCTTCCTATCGGAGATGCCAGAATCGGCAAGTATGACTATCGTTTAAATGTGAATAATACACCTGCAGACATTAATAGTTATAATGACTTTCCAATTAAGGTCATAGATGATGTTGTCGTTTATTTAAGAGATGTAGGCTTTGCGCATGATGGTTTTCTCCCGCAAACAAACATTGTCCGCTCTAAGAACAAGCATTCAGTGCTCATGACTTTGTTAAAGCATGGAAAAAAATCCACTCTCGACATTATCAATACATTGAGAGAGATGTTGCCTACTATTCAAGCAGCAGCTCCAAAGGGAATGAATATCCAACTTCTTTTTGATCAATCTGTCTTTGTGCGCAATGCTATCAAAAGCGTCCTTTCAGAAGGGGTAATGGCAGCTTTTTTGACAGGAATGGTTATTCTCATTTTTTTAGGTAGCTGGCGTAGTACAACGATCATTTTAGTGTCTATTCCCCTCTCCATTTTAACCTCTATTATTATTTTAAGTTTAACGGGATATACGATTAATATTATGACATTAGGCGGACTAGCTTTAGCGATCGGGATTTTAGTCGATGATGCCACTGTCACATTGGAAAACATTCATCGTAATCTTGCTTTAGGCAAACCCTTGCCTCAGGCTGTTCTAGAAGGCTCTGCTCAAATTGCCGTTCCTGCTTTCGTTTCTACACTTTGTATTTCGATTGTTTTCTTACCTGTCGTGTTGTTAACTGGTCCTGCAAGATTTCTTTTTATTCCTTTTGCCTTAGCTGTCGTTTTTGCTATTATGACCTCTTATTTCCTTTCGCGCACTTTAGTTCCTGTGATGATCCAATTTATTCTTCCAGCTGAACTCAACGCCTCACATGCTTCTCCTTCTCTTTTAGACAGATTCCACAAGAAATTTGAAGCAGGATTTGAGCGTTTTCGCAAACGCTATCTTAGATCCTTATATTGGGCTTTAACTTATCGTGGTACGACTTGTTTAATTTTTGCTTTGATTTTTGTCAGCGCACTTTTGCTATCTCCTTTTATTGGAACAAATTTCTTTCCAGATGTCGATGCTGGTCAAATGAGATTACACGTTAAAGCACCTTCTGGAACACGTATTGAAGTAACAGAAGAAACTTTTGGAGAAGTGGAAGCGGAAATTGAAAATATCCTTTCTAAAGAAAACATAAAACTCATGATTGATAATATTGGTCTTCCCTCAGTTGCCTATAACTTGGCTTTCGGGGATAATGCAAACTTAAGCTCTGCAGATGGAGAGATTTTGATTTCTTTGCAGCCCACAAAGAAAAAGCCCACGTCTTACTACATGAAAAAACTGCGTGATCATCTTCCTCATAAATTTCCACATCTGACTTTTTATTTTCAACCTGCTGACATGATTAATCAAATTTTAAACTTTGGACTTCCTTCCCCTATCGATATACGTGTCATTGGGTATGATAGCGAGAATAATTTGAAAATTACAGAAGAAATGATTGAAAGAATTTCTCATGTTCCGGGTGCAGTAGATGTGAATTTACATCAAATTGTCGATGCTCCCGAACTGTTTCTAAACGTGGATCGCACGCTACTTGCTAATATCGGATTAACTCAAAATGATTTGGTGACTGATTATTTAGTTTCTAATAGCTCGAGTACGATTATTACGCCTAATTTCTGGTTAGATCGCAAAATGGGAATTCCTTACTTAATCGCTGTTCAAACACCTAAATACCGCGTCGATAGTATCGATGCGCTTATGCGTATGCCTATTTCAAGTCCTTTGACTAAAACCGCGCAACTTTTAAACAATTTAGCTAGCTTAGAACGTCGTGTAAGTCCTAGTGTAGTCAATCATTATAACATTCAACCCGTCTATGACATTTATACAAATGTACAAGGACGCGATCTGGGAGACGTGGCTTCTGATATTAAAAAAATTATCGATGAATACCAGCCTAAAATGGCACCAGGTAATGTTATCAAAATGGCAGGTCTTGTAGAAAGCATGAAACAGGCTTTTACACGTTTAGGCATGGGATTTATTTTTGCTATTCTTCTCGTTTATTTTATTATTGTGATTAACTTTCAATCTTGGTTAGATCCTTTCATTATTATTACAGCTGTTTTAGGTGTGATCTCCGGCGTTATTTGGACACTCTACTTAACTAATACCACTGTTAGCGTTCCTGCTTTAATGGGAGCCATCATGAGCATAGGCGTAGGAACTGCCAATAGTATTTTAGTTGTTACATTTGCCAACCAGGAATTGCTAACAGGCAAGAACAGTGTACAAGCCGCTTTATCAGCAGGAGCAGAAAGATTAAGACCCGTCTTGATGACAGCTTCTGCGATGATTGTCGGGATGATTCCCATGGCATTAGCGATTGGAGAAGGTGGAAGCCAAAATGCACCTTTAGGAACTGTTGTCATTGGAGGATTATTAGTGGCAACTTGCACCACGCTGTTTTTTGTTCCCGTTGTCTTCTCTTATTTAAGAACCAAGCCCAATAAATATCTCATGGCAGAACACAAGAGTTAACGATGACTGATGATAAACTTTCTTCTTTAGAAGACGAAGTGACAAAAGAAAAGCCTAAAGGCTTCTGGAGACCCATCCTTATTTTTATCACTCTTTTAGTCATTGTAGGACTCATTCTGCTAGAATTGTTTCCTCGTTTAGCGCATTTCGAAGAGCTGAAAAAAGAAGCAGAGAAAACTCCTTCTCCTCCTCATGTTAAAGTCCTCATTGCCACACCCAATCTCAAGCAGATTGATTTTGTTTTACCCAGTTACTTACAAGCCATCAATATCACTCCCATTTGGGCTAGAACAAATGGATATGTGAGAGAATGGTACGTCGATATTGGAGATCGCGTCAAAGCAGGACAATTACTTGCTGTTATTGAAACACCCGAGGTTGATCAATCTTTAGCGCAATCTAGAGCTGATTTAATTAATTTTAAAGCTCAATTAGAAATTGCCCGCATTAGCGCTGAGCGCTGGCAAATGTTATACCAACGCAACTCGGAAGCGACTTCTCAGCAAGAAGTGGATGAAAAAACAGCCGCTTTCAATTCGGCTAAAGCGAATGTAGAAGCTGGAGAAGCCAATGTCCGTCGTTTAGAAGCTTTGCAAAGTTTTAACAGAGTTTATGCGCCTTTTGATGGCATTATCACCAAACGCGATATTGATATTGGCTCTTTAGTGGCCTCCGGAAGCACGGGAGTATTAGATCCTACTCCTCTTGGCAATGCACAAGAACTTTTTCAAATTGCCAAAATTGATATCTTACGTGCTTTTGTCGATGTTCCTCAATCTTTCTATCGCTTGGTAAAAGATAAAATGGAAGCGCAAATCACTGTTAAAGAACATCCTGGGCAAATCTTCAAAGGCGTTGTTGTACGCAATGCAGGATCTTTAGATCCCGTTTCTCGCACCTTACTGACGCAAGTCAATATTGATAACTCGAACGAAGAACTCTTGCCCGGTCTCTATGCAGAAGTCAAATTCTTCTTTGTCCCTGATACACTCACTTTTATCATTCCTTCTAGTGCTTTGATTATTCGTTCAGGTCCTCCCTATGTGGCCATTGTCGACGAACACAATCAAGTAAAGCTGCAACAAGTCTCAATCGGTCTCGACCTGGGAAAAACAGTAGAAATCACCTCAGGCATTAAAGAACACGATGTCATCATTACCAATCCCGGCGATCGCATTAAAAATGGAGTAATGGTGGAAATCGCCTCTACAAATCCACCAAAAAGTTGATTTTATAATGCGAGGCTTTTTTAATGCCTTCTTGAGTAATCAAACCTTTCTTCCGATAATTGAGCCGCTTCTAGAAAACCGCGCGTGCGTTCAATTGCTGTAAGAGCATTCGCAATGGAGGTTGAAATTGTGAAAATAGGTTGGAATGACATGATTTTTACGACATTTTTTCTTAAATTGTGTCATAAAAATGAAAGTTTAGCAAGTCTCTTTCTCTTTTTACGACATTTTTGCGACATTTTTTACGACACAATTCAGAGAAAAATGTCGTAAAAATCAATTCATCGACTTTCTGCAATTTTTATCATAATTAACAAAATATTAACTCATAATTCATTAAATTATTTTATAATAGGTAAAAATACTTAGTTTATATTTATTATGAGCAATAAATGTCAAATCTCAATGAATTAATAAAGAATTATTCTTTAAAGAATAGTCATAAAATGAACCGGCTAATTGAGCCTTTAACGCAGATTAGTGGGATTCATGGATTCTTTTATTATACGATTTCTTCTCAAGGTTTATTCTCTTTTCTAGGAACACATCCTTCTTGGGTAGAAGAGTATTATGCAGAGCATTATTATTTACATAATCCTTTCCTTTGTCATCCCTCTACTTTACAAGCAGGTATTCATTTTCCCAATACAGCGAGAGATGAGCAATATTTAGAGATGTTAAATCTCCGGCGCAAAAAGATTGACGCTGACCATGCCATGCTCATGGTCAATAAAACTCAGGAAGGTGTAGAAGCCTTTTGTTTTTATACGAACACACATAATCCGCAAATTTACAATTTTTACGTCAATGAACGGGTGCTGTTGCAGACCTTTATTGAATATTTCAAACAGGAAATGGCAAAAGAACTTCTATCCATGCAAAGAAATCCTGCTAATCTTTTCACGGCTAAAAAAGAGCTTTTTTTTCCTAAAGAAACAAAAAGCCTTTTGACTTCCACTCAGCGAGGTCAGTTTTTAAAAACTATGGGAAAAGAAGTCGATAAATTTTTATCTTTGAAATTGACGCCGCGAGAAAAAGACACACTTTTTCTATTAAAAACAGGAAAAACTGCTCAAGAAATAGCCAAAAATCTTTTTATTTCAAGGCGTACGATAGAAAAATATATCGAACATCTCAAATTTAAATTGCAGTGTGAAAAACGTTCTGAAATTATTACGCGCTTAACAGAATTAGAGAATTTTGGCTTGCTCTAAAATGTTTTGTATACACTCCACAATAGGTTTTATTCTTTTTTTTAATAAACCATATCCTCTTAATTCTTGAATCTGCTTCTTGACTTCTTCTGTTCCGGAAGGATCTTTAAATCTTGTTGCAGCTACTGTTTGAGCAAATGCATCACATTGATAACGTAAAAGAGGTTTCTTAGTCATTATGACTTGATGAATAAGTTGAGCCACTCCTACAGGATCTTGCCCGCTGGCTAAACTCTCTTTGCACATTTGATCACCTACGCGATGAAATTCCTCATAGGGATTGTCGGGTCCTAAATCTTTTGTTCCCATCGGTTGATTGACCGCTGCAGGAGTTTTCACAGATCCCGGCTCAACGATACTCACTTTAATATGGAAAGGAGAAAGAGAAATGGCCATAGACTCTGTCAATCCTTCTAAAGCAAATTTCGTCGCAGAATAATTCTCAATCGCGGGAAAGGGCGTAATTCCTACAACGCTGCCAATATTGATGAGTTGTCCTTCTTGTTTTTCTCGAAAATGAGGAAGAACAGCTTGTAAAACACGTACAATGCCAAAATAATTGGTATCAAAAAGAGCCATTTGCTCTTCAAGAGAGCAAGATTCTACTGTTCCGGTTAACGCATAAGCTGCATTGTTAATCACCACATCAATTTTTTTCTCTTTTAGAAGAATATCTTTTATTGCTTGATCAACTGAGTTTGTATCCGTCACATCCATTAAAATTTTGACAAGGCATCCCTGGCTTTTTTCAATAGCTTGATCCAATTCTGTCGTTTTCGACGTCGTACGGTAAGTTCCATATACTTTAAATCCATGCCCTGCCAGGAAAGCCGCAGTGGCGAGCCCTATTCCACTAGTGGCGCCTGTAATTAAAACAACAGGTTGTATATTTGTTTCTTGCATCATTGCCTCCTTAATTTAGAAAACATTGATTATACAAAAAACAAAAGCGTAAGATCACCGTAAAAATTACGTATTTTTACGTAGTTTTACGCAAAACGGGTATTTTTTCTTTAATTTTACTCGCCAATTTCTTTTCAGACTCCTTAAAAAATTTTAAGAAAAGATTAGGTTCTATCATTTCTATTTCCATCACGATTAAAGATTCTCCTCTTCTAATCATATCCACACGTGCATGCAGATAAGAAAAATGGATAGCGTCTAATACTTTTTTAGCTTCTTCAATCATCCAAGCAGGAGGTTCTCTAGGATGAACTGATCCTCCCTGAATATCTTGAACAAGGAAATTGCCTATTGCCGGTTTCTTTAATACACAGTGGCAATACTCGCGATCCATAAAGATAAACGACCACTCTCCTTCTGTGATAATTTCTTCCATAAATGGTTGTACAATCAATTCACAGGAATAGTCTTTAAAGTATTGCTGAATTGTTTCTACATTAGAGGCATTAAATTTAAACGTATTATATCCACCCGCAGACACAACAGGCTTGATCACACACTCCGTCCATCCCTTCTCCTGCAACATGGCAGGTAAATGAATGAGCTTTTCCGGCGGCAACCATAAACTCTCTACAATCGCCACTCCTTTATCGGGCAATGTCTTTAAATAGTTTTTAGAGCAATTCCATTCAATCACTGCAGAAGAATTATACACAGGAACATGGCAACTTTCGATATGCTTGATTGTTTTCAAAAAAAGATCCAGCTTGCCTTCAAAATAATCCCATGTGGAGAAAATAATAGCAGCTGCATAGCGACTCCACTCTTCTTCAGTAGAATCCCAGATAACATGACGTGCTTCAATTTGCTCTTCTTTAAGCGCTTTTATCAAGAGATAGCCATCTGTTTTATATTCGGGAAATTTATGGCAGGTTAATAGAGCGACACAGGGACTATTCACTAATAATGACGACATTTTTTCTCCTAAATCAATTGAAAAACGTCATCTATTTTAAAAATATGAAGGTATATATTTTATTGTAAGGATACTTACGTAAGATTACTTAGATCATTAAAATAAGAAATCTAATGATCCATGTAAATCATTTAAATGAAAAATTTTGGAGAGCAACTCGTATTTCGTGTGACAGTGAAACTTGAGCTTGATGCTATCTAAATAGCACTCCACTGTACGAGGAGAGATAGATAATAGTTCACCGATTTGCGCCGCTTGCAACCCCCGCAGAGAAAGCTTCAAACACTCTTTTTCTCTTTTAGTCAAAACAGGTAAAGTCACGGGCAAAGCCAATATCTCTTGGTAAAAGCTTTGTAATTTTTTGGGCGGAATGACAACATCTAAGCAATTAGACTTTTGATAGAAACCACTGCCTATTAAATGGCTGATATTTACTTTGCCTAATTCTAATTCTGATAAGATGTCGACAGCCTCTATCTCAAAGTAACGAATGTATTTTTTTAAAAAAGGAAGATAATTCAAATACAGTTGATACATGGGAGAATGGGAACTAGCCGCAAAACCGAATCCTTGGTAGTCTGCTCCCTTTTTCTCTACTAGGATAATGTTGTGATCCACATTACAATGCTTGGAGGTCAAATCTAAACAATGCTGATAGGATTCGTCTTGAATAGCACGTGAGTAGAAAACGCCGGGATCATAGATCCCCGGTTTCTTAAAAAAGGGATTATCTTTATAGAGCTCCTGAGAAAAATAGTATTCTCCTAAATGAGGATTATTCCCTACATATCCAAATTCCCCTTGTGAGGAGATCGTAAAATACCAAAAGGAGTGAATATTAAAATGAATTTTTAAAGGCTCTGTCAATTTTTTCAGCTTATGCGCGTACCTAATGGTAAAATCTTGAATATGGGGCTGCATAATTCTCCAATCTACTTTATGCTATAATAAGTATTATATAACTTATTTTAAATTTATTCAAGTTTTTATTTTATTTTTCAATATAATCAAGATTATATTTTCAAATTAAACTCGTATGTAAAATTAGCAAAAACAAATTTTAAATAAAATGCTTGTTTTGTTATAACATGTTATGTTATAAATAAAGTTAGAACGAAAGGAGTTTCTATGAATTTCAACGTCTATTTAAAAGCAGAGACGGGTAATAAAGTTACCCGCATGGCTAAAAAACTTCATCGTAGTCGGAATTCTATTATTAATGAGGCTCTCGAAGAATGGTTAGATAGTCATTCTCCTTCTCAATGGCCGGAAGGATTTTTTGATTTTGATCCTATAACGGATATTCCTGACTTTAAAGAATTACGTAAAGAATTGAATCAAGATATTCCAGAGGATCCTTTAGCATGAACCATCTTTTAGATACGTGTGTGATTTCAGATTTATTTAAAAAGATTCCATCAGTAGTGACTCATTTCAAAAAATTAACACCCTCTCAAATACATATTTCAACCTTAACCGTAATGGAAATTGAATATGGACTTAAATTATACGAAGAAAGAGAAAAAGTTATTCGTCCTAAATGGGAATCTTTGCTTGAGCAAATTAAAATCATTCCTTTCTGCTCTCAATGTGCAGTTGCAACTGCAATGATTAGATCTAAATTAAAAAATTTAGGATTGCCTATTGACCCTTACGATAGCTTATTAGCAGGTACAGCGTTGGCTCATACGATGATTATGGTAACCTCTAATTTAAAAGAATTCAAAAGAGTGTCAGAAATTACAATTGAAGATTGGCGAATTTAAAGAGTAAATAATAGCTTTATAAATTATAGAGTTAATTTCTCTGCTACTTGCCGTGCAGCATAGGTCAAAATAAAATCGGCTCCTGCTCGCTTAATGGATAACAAACATTCCTCAAAAACGCGAGAAGCGTCTAGCCACCCTTGTTGAGCTGCCGCCATCACCATGGCATATTCTCCACTGACATGATAAGCACCTAGGGGCAAAGTCGTAATTTCTCGTACTTTTGCGATCACATCCAAGTAAGGTAAGGCAGGCTTAATCAACAGCATGTCTGCGCCTTCTAATTCATCCAATTGGCACTCCATAAGGGCTTCTCGTACATTAGCCGGATTCATTTGATAATGCTTCTTATCGCCAAATTTGGGAGCCGAATTTAACGCTTCGCGAAAAGGACCATAAAACGCCGACGCATATTTAGCGGCATAAGACAAAATGCCCACTGACTGAAAACCTTCCTGATCCAACGCTTGACGAATATAACGCACGCGTCCATCCATCATATCGCTAGGCGCGACGATATCCGCGCCAGCCTCTGCCGCTAGAATAGACATGCGCGCTAAAACTTGTAGCGTAGCATCATTATCGACCATTCCCTGAGAATTCAAGACTCCATCGTGTCCATGTGTCGTAAAGGGATCTAAGGCGATATCTACCATCACACACAAATCGGGAAATTCTTGCTTAAGCAAGCGAATGGCCTGCTGCAGTAAATTAGCGGGTTGAATCGCTTCAGAGCCATACACATCTTTTTTTTCAGCAGGGACATAACAAAACAAATCCACAGCTCGAATTCCTAATTGATAGAGTTGCTGAACTTCTACTATCAATAAATCGAGTGAATAACGGAAAACCCCAGGCATACTCGCAATCACTTGTTTTTGAGTTTGTCCCTCCACAATAAATAACGGTGAAACGAGTTGGCTCGGATGTAGGTGTGTTTCCTGTACAAGTCCCCGAATTGCTGCTGTTTGACGATTACGCCGTGGACGTTTCTGCAAAGAAAAAGGAGATGTTTCCACTAATAAATTCGATGTATTCATTTTCGCCTCCCCTATCTGTTAAAGGACTTGTAATCTATCAAAATTACGATTTTTCTTGCAAAATGACATTGAAAATGTCAAATTGAGACTCAAAATGACATTACCAATGTCAAATTGAGACTCAAAATGACATTTCAACCTATAAAAAGATTATTTCAAGAACCTCAAAAAAGTTATTTTCTTTTTGGTCCGAGAGGAACCGGAAAATCAACACTCGCCAATTGGCGACATCCTGACGCTCTTTTGATCGATTTAAGATTAAATCGAGAACGACTACGTTTTACAGCAGATCCCGATCTGTTAAAATCTCTAGTACAAGCGCAACCAGATGGAAGCACTATCATTATAGATGAAATTCAAAAAGTTCCTGAACTTTTGCCTGTTATTCACCTCTTGATAGAAGAAAAACGACAATGGAAATTCATCTTGACTGGATCAAATGCACGCAAATTGAAACGCGAAGGCATCGATTTGTTAGGAGGTCGTGCCTGGAAGAAAACCTTGCATCCTTTTATGGCAGCAGAAATTAAAGAGCAATTTCATCTTGGAGAAGCTTTGCATTATGGACTTCTTCCTTTGCGGTTTGATACGAATCAACCACAAGAAGTTTTAGACGCTTACATTTCGCTTTATTTGGAAGAAGAAATAAAAGCTGAAGGCTTAATTCGTCATGTAGAACCATTTACCCGCTTCTTACAAGCGATCAGTTTTTCTCATGGATCTGTTCTGAACGTAACCAATATTTCCAGAGAATGTCAAGTCAAACGCACCACTGTAGATAGCTGGATTTCCATCTTAGAAGACATGCTCATTGCTTATCAAATTCCTGTCTTTACTCATCGAGCTAAACGAGATTTAAGTGTCCATCCAAAATTTTACCTTTTTGATGCCGGCATTTATCGCACACTTCGCCCTCACTCTATTCAGGACACTGAAACGGAATTGAATGGCCAAGCACTAGAAGGACTCGTCGCACAACATCTCAAAGCATGGAAAGATTACACTTCAGAAAAACATACGCTTCATTTTTGGAGAACTCGTTCAGGCGTAGAAGTGGACTTTGTTCTTTTGGGTCCTTTAGGTTTTTGGGCAATTGAAGTAAAAAATTCGGATCGCATTCTTCCGGCTGATCTTCGTCCTCTTAATGCATTTTTAGAAGACTATCCGGAGGCAACTGCTTTATTTCTTTATCGTGGTAAAGAGCGCTTGATCAAAAATCAAGTTCTTTGTATGCCTTGCGAAGAATTTTTAAAAGAATTAACACCCAATTTCCCACTTAATCAAATCATTAAAAATTAAATCTACTTTAATTAATTAATATAATTTCACGATTGACATAAATGAATACAGGCTTAATAATTAATTAAACTAATAATTAAGTGTTATGAATATTTATTTCGATTCTATTTCCAATTGTGCAGCCTTTTTCTTGAAAGAGAAAGTATTCCCCGTTTTAAGTGCTCAGCACAAGAAAATCTTGATAATTGTTTCGCTAGCCTTTGGATTTTTGGCTGCGTGTTATGCTCTTAGGCATTGCTTACCTACAAAGAAAATTATTGCAAAATCTATTTTAGAACCTCTGGAAAAACCTAAGAAGCTAATTGAAAAGCAAATTGAAAAACCTGAAGAATGCGAAGATGAAGTTTTAAAAAGGCATGAAAAAAAAGTCTATTTTGATCTTCACCTAGTTGAATATGCACAATTGAATCAATCTCTCATTCTAAAACTAGAAAAGGAAATAGATAACAGACCACATATTATCAACACTGGATTGACAGAGCTTTTAGCCCATTATACTTTTACAACAGTCTCTTTGAAATTTGACGATCTTCATGATTTACTGAAAGCTCTTGTAGAGGAGGCATTAACCCATCACAACCCACATGCAAAATTAGCGCTCACACGTCCAAATAATCCTCAAACCAAAGTGAAGGATCTTAATGGTACAGGTTTTCCTCAAAACACTCCTTTAGCTTTGCTTGTAAAAGCAGGTGATTTGGAAGGAAGTCAACTCATTTTGCCTGTTTACGAAAAAGAAGACCTGTTATTTACCACTCCACGAGGAAATACTGTCTTGCATTTGGCTATCATCACAGGACAAATGAAGCTTGCTGCTGCCATTATCAATCGAGCGAAGGAATTAAATATCCTTCAAGAGATTTTAGAGATGAAAAATAATGCAAGCAAAACAGCCAATGATATGCTTACTCTTTTTCTTTTATTGCCAAAAAATCATCTCTTTAAAGACTTTCTCGATGTCGTTAATCCCTATTTGGGTGGAGATGAAATCAATAAAGCTTGGATAGGACATCAAACACACGAAGTATTCAAGCGTCGATCGCACTTAATATCTGAGTTAATAGAGATATTAAAACAAGATTATACTTTAACAGAAATTCAAGGCTTAAATCTTACAACCATCAGTCAAATGATTTAATTTTGTTATAATTACATTCCTGTTATACATAAGGGACATCAAAAATTGGTTTTTGATGTCCCTTATGTATAAAATATTGTCTTTTACTTGGAGTTTTATCATGCAAGCTCTCGAAATAGGCCAACCCGTTCCCATTTTTCAAGCTCAAGATTCAAATGGACAAGTCATATCACCTGATCACTTACTCGGTCAGCCTTATGTGCTGTATTTTTATCCCAAAAGTGATACTCCAGGTTGCACACAACAAGCTTGTGACTTACGTGACATCAAATCCGAATTAGATCAATTAAATGCACGCATCATTGGTATTAGTCCCGATTCAGAAACTGCGCAAGATAAATTTATGAGAAACCATATGCTTAATTTTACGCTTGTTCCTGATCCTGAACGTAAGTTGTGCAATCTATTTCAAGTGCTTGAAGAAAACAAAATCAATAATCAAGCAAAATGGAATTTAGTTCGTACAACTTTTGTAGTAGATGCAAAAGGTATTATTCGCTGGATTGAAAAACCTGTTGAAGTCAAAGGGCATGCTCAACGCGTTTTACAAGCTTTGCAGAAACTTTCTCCTGCTTCAAATGCATTATGAAAACCTCTATTAGTGTTACCATTCTCACTAAAAATAGTCAAAAATACTTAGTAGAAGTCCTTTCTGCCTTACAAGGGTTCGCAGAAATTGTGGTGTGCGATACAGGTTCGCACGACCACACCATGGACATTGCACGCCAATTTCCCAACGTCACGGTTTTTGAGCGTCCTTTTAATGGATTTGGCCCCACTCATAACTTAGCTTCTAGCTTGGCACAGCATGATTGGATTTTATCTATTGATAGCGATGAAATTGTGACACCTGCTTTAGCGAAAGAAATTCAGTCCTTATTTCTCATAAGAGGTTGTGTGTATTCTTTCCCCCGTCACAATGAATACCGTGGCAAGTGGATTCGTTGGTGCGGGTGGCATCCTGATCGTCAAATTCGTTTATACCATCGCCAAGATACGCGTTTTACAGATGCTCAGGTGCACGAAGCGATTGATGCACGTCATGTCAAGCATGTGCACTTACATTCCCCTTTACGTCATTATTCCTATGAAAATGTCGCTGATTTTTTACACAAAATGCAGTCCTACTCTTCTTTATTTGCTAAACAATACCAAGGCAAAAAATCATCTTCTTTGAGTAAAGCGATTGGGCATGGCCTCTACACTTTTTTTAAAAGCTATATCCTAAAAAGAGGCTTTTTAGGTGGGCAAGAAGGATTTGAAATTTCTTTTTATAATGCCAATACAGCTTTTTACAAATATCTTAAATTGGCTGAAATGAACCGGCAATTAGCTGCTGAAAAATGCGTCGATGACCAGAAGAAAACGCCAACTTCAGCAAATCTTCAACCGCTAACCACTCAAATCCCTGAATAGCATCAGGCTGCTGACAGGTGAATAGAAAGGGATATAACCGCACTTGATAACGTGTGAAACCATGGCTGACTTCTTTTAAGGCATTATGTGGAAAAACTTGCAAAGCATGAGCTTCTGTCACCTTTGCTTGCAATTCTTGAATAGAAAGGCCCTCTTGAGTGACTTCAAAATAGGGAAATTCATATAGATCCGACATGATGGCTCCCTTTTCACCACGCTTCACTAAATAAGCTGATCCCGCTTTAATGACTGCCACAGCACGATATAAATACTCTGTTTTGGCACCTTTCGATTTCACTGGCAATACATCTGTTAAACCTTGTGCAAAACTGATACAAGTCGCTTTTAAAGGGCATAAAGAACAACGCGCTTTACGCTGGCAAATAGTGGCTCCCAATTCAATCAAAGCTTCACTAATTATCCATGGCTCTTCATCAGGTAGCAAGTCGTCTGCTAGCTGACGTAGCCGATTGATCGTAGCCGGTTTGGCAATATCGTCTTCTAATCCGAAATAACGCGTTAAAACACGCAACACATTGCCATCTACGGCGGCTTTCTTTTGATGAAAAGCAAAGCTTAAAAGGGCGCCAATCGTATAAGGACCAATCCCTTTGATTTTTTTAAGATTCTCTTCTTCAGCCGGAAGCTGCCCTTGAAAGTGTTCGACTAAGTATTGCGCTCCCTGATGCAAATGACGAGCCCGCGAATAATAACCTAATCCTTCCCAAGCTTTAATGACTCCATCTAATGAAGCTTGTGCTAAGTGGGAAATGGTGGGAAATTGATCCATCCAACGTAAAAAATAAGGCAGAACAACGGCCACTTGGGTTTGTTGTAACATAATTTCAGAGATCCAAATGGCATAAGGATCTCTCGTATGCCGCCAAGGTAAATCCCGTTTTTCTGCTACAAACCAGGCTTTTAAACTTTTCCAATCTAAAAGATAAGACATGATCGATTCTCGATAAACTTCAGTTTTGGGTATATAAATGTAAGGATAAATCATTGACTTTGAGAAAAAAACTCAGAAATGTATCATAAAGATTTAACGGTTAAAGATCACGTCATTATCGCATCGAAATCCAATTGCGTTTCTTCTTGATCATTTTAGCTCGCTGTTTTTTGATCGCGGTTGTAGAAGCTTCTTCTTCGCTAAAAAGCTGACTATCATAGTGCAACTGCTCTTCTAAAGATTTCGTATATTCTTTAAATGCTTCATACTCTGTAAGATTAAATTCTTTCAGTTTTGCCAAA
Source organism: Parachlamydiaceae bacterium (assembly GCA_030147755.1). Classification (GTDB taxonomy): domain Bacteria; phylum Chlamydiota; class Chlamydiia; order Chlamydiales; family Parachlamydiaceae; genus JASBUW01. Next base: position 5,923 of record JASBUW010000081.1, on the reverse strand, counting down.
TATTGCCTAGCCGTGCGAGGAGACAAATCTTCTAGATACTGGGTTTGGATTGTCTCTTTTATGGCTTGATAATTTTTTTTATATTCCTCAATAGTCGCTAGAGCTTCCCGTATCGTTTTTTTTACTTCATCGAAATTAGTCGCTCTGGAATTAGCTTGAGGGTAATCAATAGTCTGTTCTGGCTGAATAGGTTGGGGTTGTTTAGAACTAGATTGCATAAATCACTCCTTCCATTTTCACTAGGACCAAGGAGAAAAAATTTCAAATATAGAGCATTATAAGTTTGAAAACATGCTCTACTCTCTACTTATTTATTTTAACAAAAAAATATTATTTTGGGTACTATTTCCATAATTTCATTAAACTCACGTTGAAATTAATAAAGTGAAAAGATATATTGCTTCACACAGAGCTTATAAAGAATTTAAAAACAAGACTTTTGGATTGACCTCTGTTTAGGATGTATCTTAAAAATTGATCACACCCTAGGATAACAAATCCAAAGACATTTAAAAGCTTATATAACAAGGGTTTGACTAATGGGCTATTTGAAGGAGTTTTTGACGCAGATCAATAATCGCGATTTCCATAAATTTCTTGTTTTGTGGGAGGAATATTGCACCAGCGACATAGTAGAAGCTGAAGAATTTAGTCAATTACTAAAAGCCACTAAAGCTTCAGAATTAGCTCGGCCTTTTGGGCAAATTGTAGAAACAGCGCTTCCTTTATGGAAAACCATTCAGGATAAACAAGAGTCGTATGAAATTTTACGCTTACTAATTGATCTTCAAACGACAAATAGCCCTACGTTAGCTGATATTACCTTCAATACTCTGCAAGAGGTGCATGGGCACGATCCTAAGTTTAATGAACGCTTGCGCTTAGCCGGATTACGCAGCAAAGAGCAATTTCAAGGGGCTATTTCCAAGTATGATCTTGTGGCGCATATGGCCAAAGGCAATATTGTTTTCCATACAGGTGGATGGGGAACAGGAGAAATTGTGGATGTTTCTTTTGTTCGCGAACACTTAACTATTGAGTTTGAAAATGTCGCAGGACGCAAAGATCTCTCTTTCACTAATGCCTTTAAAACCCTGATTCCGTTGCCTAACACGCATTTTCTCGCTCGGCGCTTTACGAATCCCGATTTATTAGAAAAAGAAGGAAAAGAAGATCCTGTTGCTTTAGTTAAGCTCTTGCTACACGATATGGGACCTAAAACAGCGGCTGAAATTAAAGATGAATTGTGTGAACTGGTTATTCCCGAAAAGGATTGGACAAAGTGGTGGCAAGGCGCCAGAGCTAAAATCAAAAAGAATGCGATTATTGAAACTCCCGATACCCTAAAAGAACCTTTTTATCTGCTGAAAGCAGAACTTTCGCCCGAAGATCGTTTACAGCAAACCATGCAGAATAAAACGGATATTAATGAAATCGTGCAAGCTACCTATAGCTTTGTACGAGATACACCGCATGGTTTGAAAAATCCTGCCACTAAAGAGTCACTACAAAATAAACTCATTGAATTGCTGACTCTTGCAGATATTTCAGAAAATCAGCAGCTTCAAATTTATCTTTTGCTAGAACAATTCTTTGGATACACCTCTTCAGATAGTCGCATCACACAACTTATTCAAACACAAACAGCATCTAATTTAGAAAAGATTGTACAAGCCATTGACATTATTGCTTTTAAAAAGCGGGCTTTAGTTGCTATTAAAGAATATCGCTCTGATTGGTCTACCCTTTTTCTTAATTTGCTCTTTAGTCTTCCACAAGCGCAGTTACGCGATTATATTTTAAAAGAGCTCAATCAACCTGCCACGCGCCCTGCGTTAGAACATAAGCTTAAAGAACTGCTCAATCATCCTGCCCAATACCCGGAAATGTATGTGTGGTATTTTCAGAGATTGATTAGTCAAGAGGAAGAAGAGATTCCTTTTCAAAATGCAGAAGGTAAAGGTCATTTTTTCGAAGGCTTCTTAGTCCTCTTTCATGCGCTTGAAAATCAACCTGACTATCGTGAATTATTGAAAAAAATGTACAACATGTTAGCAGGTAAACGTTATGCGCTTATCCGTCAACTTTTACAAGGCACAACTTTAGAATTCACTAAAGAATTTCTCTTATTAGCCTCTAAATGTCAGACCTTTACAGATCATGACATGAAGATTTTGCGTTCCTTAGCAGAAGTGGTGCATCCCTCTTTGGCACCCCCTAAGCAGCGCAAGGAAGGCGTGACACTTGATGAAGAGATTTGGACAACTGAAGAAGGCTATTTGAAAGTACAAGATCGCATTCGTCAAATTGGAACAGTAGAGATGATTGAAAATGCGCGTGAAATCGAAGCGGCGCGTGCACTTGGAGATTTGCGTGAAAATTCTGAATTTAAGTTTGCACAAGAAAGGCGAGCTAGATTACAGTCCGAACTCAAGACTCTATCCACTCAATTGAACCGCGCGCGTATTATTACTCCTCTTGACGTGCATAGCGAAGAAGTGGGAGTAGGCAGTGTGGTAGAAGTCAAAGACGCAAAAGATCAACCTGTGCGTTATATGATTTTAGGTCCTTGGGATGCAGATCCTGAGAAAAATATTTTATCTTTTAATTCAAAGCTCGCCCAATCGATGATCGGAAAAAAGAAAGGGGACACTTTCAATTTTAAAGATGAAGATTTTGAAATTGTCAAATTGGACAGTTACTTTAAACAATAGCATGGTCTATGGAACTTGTTTTGGCTAGCACTAACTTACATAAGATTCGCGAGTTTAAGGATATGTTTCGCTCCTTGCCTCATATCGAATTACTCTCACTTAGCCAAGTGGGAGCTTGTGAAATGCCAGAAGAAACAGGCCAAACATTTAAAGAAAATGCGATCCTCAAAGCAGAATACACCGCTAAACAGCTCAATCAATGGGTGTTAGCGGATGATTCTGGACTGGTTGTTCCTGCTTTGCGAGGAGAACCAGGCGTGCGCTCTAGTCGTTATGCTGGACCACAAGCGACGGATGCAGATAATCGCAAGAAGCTGTTGCAAGCGATGGAGCATCTGCATGGACCAGAACGCGTGGCTTATGCGGAGTGTTGTTTAGCTTTGGCAAATCCCGCAGGAGTCGTCAAATGCGTAGAAGGCATTTGTGAAGGATATATCGCCACTGAGCCTAGAGGGCGGCATGGATTCGGTTATGATCCTTTATTTGTTAAAAGCGATTATGAAAAAACATTTGCTGAAATGGATGAAAGCATCAAAAATCGCATTTCGCATCGCCATAAAGCCTTTGAACGCCTCTTGAATTTTTTGGAAACGCTAAAAGAACAGCATGCATTACTTCATTGATGGCTATAATCTTCTTTTTCGCATGAAAAAAGCTAAAGATGATTTGGCCAGTGAACGCGAAGCCTTTATCCACGATTTAAATCAAAAAATTTCTCTCGTAAAAATAGAAGTTTCTCTTGTCTTTGATGCCCACTTTCAAATAGGCGACCGCACGCGTTCTCATTTCGATGCATTAGAAATTCTTTTCACAGCTGAAGGCGAAACAGCAGACGACTACATTCTGGAAGAAATTCAGAATTCTCTATCCCCTCAACAAGAAACAGTGGTGACTTCCGATAAAAAACTCGCTTGGTATGCGCGTCGTTGCGCAGCTCATACAGAAAGTGTAGAAGATTTTATGTCTTGGCTCAATCGAGCCTACAAAAATAAATTGCGCCAAATAAAAAAAACGAAACCTTTAACTGCAGTCATTCCCCCATCCCCTCCTGCCGTTACTCCCTCCAAAATACCATCCAAAGATGCACCTCTAGAAGCTTATACCGATTATTATGCACGCATTTTTGAAGCCGAATGGCAAGACATCGTACAGCAAGAACAAACCCGCAAGCAAGAAGCCAAAGAAGCTCAAAAGCGCAAACCACGCACCCCGCGTCGCCCACCAAAAGATCCTTTCCAAAAAGAAGATGAACCTGAAGCTAAAGCCGCCACACAAATGGAACGCTGGCTTAAGGCATTTGAAAAGCGTTTATCGCAAGAAGATTAAATTTATTTACTCACCTTACGCAAAATGTTTAGCATGTAGTAAAATTTAAGATGTAATAATTGATTGATAGCGATGCCGCTAAGCCCGATAGGGCGTCTGAACGAAGCCCACAGTGACCGAAGGGAACTGTGGGTCAGATAGATAGAAAAATAGAGCCCTTTAGGGCGACTCAATAGTGACTCGTTATTGAGTCGCCCTAAAGGGCTCCAAGATAATGGGTAGCATACCCACAGTTCCCTTCGGTCACTGTGGGCTTCATTCAGACGCCCTATCGGGCTTAGCGGCATCGTTATCAATCAATTATTACATCTTAAGTTTTACCATAGCCAAACATTGCGTAAGGTGAGTTAATTAATAGTTGTTACGCCCTTAACCCCTGCTTCTGATGCTCTAGACGTTTCAGCAAGTTTGATTGACTCTAACGAGAAACAAAAAAAGTAAAAAAACATCCTAAAATTGCTCATGTGGATCATAAGCAATTTTAAGATAAGTTCGACTAAGCTTTCAAAATTCTTGTGTGTTGCTTATGAACTGCGTTCATTAAGTTCGAAGTGAGTGTGTTCACGACTTCAAAGTGATTAAGTAGCTGGTTGTGATCAAGTGTATTTGCTATTGAAGGTGCTCCTGAAATAAAAAGGCTTCGAGTTGCAACAGTTAAGTTAGCTTCAGTCCTAGAAACAGCTGAAATTCCACTTGAAGACACGGTATTGTATAAGTCTCCTACAATCGCTTCCATTTCATCTCGCGTTTGTTTACCAAGCAATGGGTGGCGTTGGGCAATTGTTTTAATGGTTTGAACAGATTTTAAAGTATCAATTTCAAATAGGTTCACCCGATTTTGAAGGTCAAGCATACTAGTGGGTGATATAACTTGTTGACCACTTAATATGTTATTAAATCTTGTTTGCAATTCATTGGCACTTGTTTGATAATTATTAATTAAATTGTTTGATATATTTAATAAATTTGTTGGTTGAATATTGTTTTTGCTTGTTATAGTTGACATATAAACTCCTTTGTTTTTGTTGATAATAATAATAATAAATCATGAGTTTAAACTTTAAATTAATTATTTGTTAAAGTTTATAATTAATTTCAGTTATACACAAACAACTTCAAAAATCGGTTTTTTTGATGTGTGAAAGCTCCCGCGATTAAACGATCGCAAACACCCTAATATTAGTAACTCACCTTACGCAAAGATAAGTTGAAAAAGGCATTTTAAAAGTTTAAATTTTCCTCCTTACAAGGGAGGAAAATATGTCTCACGATCTTCTTGATATCTACACTGATTACCTAATCAGTCAAAATCAGTATGCAACAGCAACAGGACTTTCATCTCTTTTAGATGGCCGAATTAGTCACGATAAAATCACTAGATTTCTCAATAACAACCAATTTAATTCAAAAGATTTATGGCAACACATCAAACCTGAAATTCATCGTCATCAAGAAGAAAAAGGAGGTGTTTTAATTATAGATGATTCAATAGAAGAAAAACCTTATACAGATGAAAATGAAATTGTTTGTTGGCATTTTTCACATGCTCAAGGAAGATGTGTGAAAGGTATCAATCTTTTGTCATGCTTGGTTCGGTATCATGATATTGCTTTTCCTATTGGCTATGACATTATTTCCAAAGACCAATACTTTTGTGATCTTAAAACAAAAAAAGAGAAAAGAAAATCATCTATAACTAAGAATGAAAGATTTGGGTTGCTTATCGCACAAGCTGTCATCAATCAGATAAAGTTTGACTATATCCTTAGTGATACCATTTCCAGAAAATAACGTCATATTTGAGCGCGTCAAAACCTCGGGATTCAACGATCGCAAATGGGTCAATATCAATGCGATATGGACCCATTTGCGATCGTTGAATC
>JASBUW010000072.1 GCA_030147755.1 Parachlamydiaceae bacterium | reverse complement strand
GGTTTAAACAAGATCGTTTTTTAAGCCAACTTTTGGCACCCGTGTTGATCTCTCTATGTTAGCTTAAATGAAGAATTAGAAGAAAATACTGGAATATTTGTGGTGTATAATTACTCATCTGAAAAACGACAAACGACCATAACGACAGAAAAGACCTTAACGACAAACGACAAAAAGGACATAAATTCCTTTGTCGTTTGTCGTTAAGGTCTTTTCTGTCGTTATGGTCGTTTGTCGTTTTGCAGATAAGCTTTTCAATGTTTTCTATTGTAAACTTTGTCATGATAATTTAATAGGGGAGAGACTTTGCAAATAGGAAAGATATGTTTGGAAGACTGTTACCGCAAGAGCCTCTTTTTTTTGATTTTTTTGAACAACATGCACAATTGGTTGTACAAGCTGCGCAAGCTTTTTTGCATTTCATTAAGCAAGATCCTCTCCCTCTCATGCAAGAGGAACATACTCTCAAAGAGATTGAACATCAAGCAGATGATATCACGCATCGTTGTATCGAAACGCTGCATAAATGCTTTATTACGCCTTTTCAACAGAATGATATTGTGCAGTTGATCACCCGCATGGATGATGTGATTGATAGTGTGGATGAAGCATGGGAAAATTGCTTGATTTATCAATTGCGTTCTCCTAAAAAAGCGGCTCAAGAATTAGCTTATTTGCTTCTACAAGCAGCAGAGAAAATAGAAGCCATGGTTAAATGTCTGCATAATCGTAGAAAACATGTAGAAAGTATTCGTAAATGCACATGCGACATAGATAGCCTCGAAAAACAAGCAGATGATGTGTTTCGTCGGGCTTTAGGTCAACTTTTTGATGAAGAACCAGATATCAGGCTCGTGATTAAGTGGAAAAGTGTTTACGAGTGTTTAGAACAAGCGAGTGATTGCTGTAAGCATGTGTCAAATATTATTCAAGGGATTATGTTGGAGTATGATTGATCATGTCAATTGATGTTAGTATTTTAACCTTAATCATCGCGATTGTTCTTTTATATGATGTTTTGAATGGCGTGCATGATGCTGCGAACTCTATTGCCACGGTGGTGTCTACACGTGTATTAAAGCCTGGTGTAGCTGTTTTTTGGGCAGCTTTTTTTAATTTCATTGCTTTATTTATTTTTCCTACACATGTCGCAGATACCGTTGCCAAAATTGTTAAAATTGATTTAGGCGATGTTTTATATATGTATGTGATTATGGCAGGCGTTTTAAGTGCCATTTTTTGGAGCGTCATGACTTGGTGGTTAGGATTGCCGATTAGTTCGTCCCATGCATTGATAGGAGGTTTAGCGGGAGCCGGTGTGGCACATGCAGGGTGGCAGGCTTTGCAATGGAACAAATTTTTATTGGTTTTTGTTTTTATTTTCTTAGCACCTCTCATTGGTTTTATCTTGGGTTCTTTCTTTATGTGGGCTATTTATTGGCTATTTCGTCGTTGGCGACCTGCAAATGTGGATCGTCTATTCAGAAAAGGGCAACTCTTATCAGCCGCTTTGTATTCTATTGGTCATGGAGCCAATGATGCGCAGAAAATGATGGGGATTATTATGGCTTTATTATTAGCTGCAGGAAAAATTGGGCCCCATGTGTCTCTTACACTGACAGATCCAAGAACAGCTTGGATTATTCTCGCTTGTCATGCGGCGATGGCCATCGGCACTGCTTTAGGGGGTTGGCGAATTGTGAAAACAATGGGATCACGAATCACTAAGTTACAGCCTGTTGGAGGCTTTTGTGCTGAATCGGGAGGCGCTTGCACGTTGTTCTTAGCTTCTTATTTAGGAGCTCCGGTGTCAACTACGCATACAATTGTGGGATCTATCGTAGGAGTGGGATCGATGAGTCATAAACTCTCTAATATTCGTTGGCAGATTGCAGGACAAATTGTGTGGGCGTGGATCTTGACGATCCCTTTAACAGCCGGATTGGCTGCTGCTTTCTTTTGGATCATCAATTTTTGGTTGTGAAGCACTTTCTCTTCTCTGTGCTCTTTGTGTCCTCTGTGGTTAATAAATAAAATAACCACAGAGGACACAGAGAGCACAGAGATAGCAACATCGATTTTTTAGTTATTTAGCTTCTCAACTTTCATAGAATTGAAAAACTCGTTCGTGAGTGAATAATCCCCACCTTGTACAGTCGCATAGTAAATAGCATCTTGTGTGGCATAGACTTGAAAAATTTTCTGAATGTTCGCAAGAGAGTCGTCCATAATGTGAATTTGCAAAGCATATTTGACGAGAGGTTGATTAGAGGAGATCGCGTAAATGTGTGCGTTAGGAATAGATTGATACTGATTGATAAATTCTTCTAAAGTAGCAGGTAAAGGCGCATCTTTCGCAGGTGTGGAGTGAATTTTATAAGTGGTATTTTGATAAGAACTCTGCATAAAGCAGTTTCCTTGATTAAAATCACAAGTGGGTTCTCCGGGAATTTGCGCAACTAATTTGCTATCCGTCTCTGCATAGTAAATCGATTGCCAATGAATACCTTCATTGATCTGCGCTTCACCCAATCGTCCCATCGACAAAGATAACGCCGAAAGAGAACCCATCAAGCAAAAACTAGACATCACAAAAGACAAAGCATAATTGAACTTTTTCATAAAACTCCTTGGGTTTATAAGGACAGTTCAATTTAAAATTAAACTATTATAAAAAGCAATTAAAATATTTAGTTTATTATTTTTCTCTCTGTGAAATTAATTTTTCAATAAATTTTTGTATGTACAAAACGCAAACAACTTATCCTGCTCATCTTGCCGCTTGCGATCCTGCTCATCTTGTTCTTCATAAAAAAAAGAACAAGATGAGCACGATCGTAAGGCGATAAAATCGAAATAATAAATTGTTTGTAAGAAGATGAAAGCTCCTGATATCAAACCCTTTATTTTGCTTATCACAACCAGATTTTTAAATTGCTGTTGAAATTAAAGCGTTGAAAATTAGCTAGTTAAAATTAATTATCATGCTTTGATAGGTAGAAGAGCAAAGTCTTGACTATTATATAGAAATTTTTCTAGATTGCGTAATTAAGAGACAATGTGGTGAAGATCGCTGTGAGGGGGTCTAAATCCAGGAAATGAGTCGTTGTGGGTTTCAAAAAGAGGGGTTCAAAGCAATTAAGTTAGATTGATTTGAGCAGCTAAAAGTAAACTTAACACCTTATATCAAGGAGATGATTATGAAAATGTCCGCATTAAAAAAAATAGGATTTCTTTTCGTAATGTTGGGAGCTTCTACACTTCCTCAAATTGCGTTTGCTGATTGTGGATGCTCTTCAAACGGTGGTACAGTGTTGACAGCTGATGAAGTTTTTAATCGAGAAGCTACTAGCAGTGTACGCCAAGTATTTAATCAGGCGACGACTCTTTTTGAAGAAAATGCAGCTTTATTGAGTAATGCAATTGGTTTAATTGCAAATCCGCCAGTATCAGTAGCTGCTTTTACGACTGTTCAAGGTGCTTTGGCTATCAATTCTCAACAACTAGCTGCTAACATTGCTGCTTACAGTCCCACATTACCTGGCTATCAATTCGAGTTGAATGTTTTATTCGATCAATTTAATGCTCAAATCATTGCACTTGCACAAAATGCATTTGTGCCAGCAACTGCAGCTGCTCTTGTTGGCCAATTGAACATAACAGTTTCTCAAATTGCTCAAGCTATTGCTTTAGGACTTCCTGCAGCTAATCCAACTACGATCACCAATCTTTATACAGCTTATTTAGTGAATTTAATCAATGAAATTAACTACTTATCAACTCAAGATTTCCCAAATGGCTTACAACAGAAACTACTTGCTCTTAGTGCATCCGATAATATCGGTGCTTATATAGCGATTGCAGAACTGATTGCAAGTAACAATACAAGCTGGATATTTCAATAACTCTTTGTTTTCTCTCACGGATCTAAGCGCCCTACTAATGTAGGGCGTTTTCTTTTTATACACGCAAATTAAAAAATCTTTATCTTATTTACTTCGGTTAAGCTATTCATTGTCAGTTGCTTAATTTTTTTAAAAAAATTCATGAATATTTCTTGTGAATATATAATAATTTTTATAATTTGAGGAATCATATCAACTCTAACCACAAGGAATGTATATGAGAAATATTTTGAAATACATCTTAACTGCCAGCTTGGCAGTCAGTTTTTTCGCGCTTCCTCAGGCTAGCTTTGCTGATTGTTGTGATTCAAACTCAGCAAGTAATATTGATAGACAAGAATTTCCGGCAGATTTTATTTCTCAGCTATTGTTAAATAATAGAATTTTCCAAGCGCGAGCCGAAACAGGGGTATTATTTGAAATACAAGCGACTTTGTTGCATCATGCCATAGGAGCGTCTTTGGGCTTACCAGCTACACAACAAGTATTGACCGATCTAACAGCCTTGCTTCAGCTCAATTCTACGGCGTTAGCTAATCTTATTGTTTCTTTCAATCCTTCTCAAGCAGGTAATGTAGCAAATTTAGCCGCATTATTTTTTCAGTTTGATCAACAAGTCATCGCTTTTGCACAAAATCCGGTTGGCCTTCAAGGTACAATTATTCCGCAGTTAGAGCTTACAGTTATTCAAATTGCTAATCTTATCGCACAGATTTTACCTGGCATAAATCCTGCTTCTTTAATTGTCGGGTATAATTTTTATATAGCTGGTTTAATCAGCCAAGTTAACTTTTTCTCTACACAACAAATTATTCCTGGAGTACAGGCAGAAATTGCTACAAATGTTGCTGTTGGAGCAGTAGCAGTTTATGTAGCAGTGGGAGAGTTGATTCAAGAGCGAGGCGTGAAATTGTTAGCTGAACAACTCGCTAACTAAGATCTGAATAGTCGCTTCAAAACGTATATAAACGCTCTATTATCAATAGAGCGTTTTCTTTTTCACTCATCTTCGTTTTTTTTTCTTGATAATCTTAAAAATTGACTAGCAACTAGTTATGCGCTTCAAATAAAAATTGATGAATATTTCTTGCAGATATATAACAATTTCTATAATTTGAAAACTCGTATAGCGCAACATGCCTGCTTAAACCTTTTACCATGCGTTGAGAAGCAGTGTACAAGTGTTGAAGCGACATGAACAGATAATTAAACTGAAAAGCTTTAATCAACCTTAAATTTTCAACAAAAGGAATGGATATGAAAAATATTCTGAAATACACATTAGCGGCTTGTTTAACACTTGGCGGAGCTTTGACAATGGTTCCAGCTTGCGTTTCTGCGCAATCTATTACAATAGATGCGAATGATACAACTGTAGCAGGTTGGTGGTTGAGAGCGGCTCAAGACTTAGATAGAATTGCTTTAAATATTGCTAACGGAAATGTAGGAACTGTTTTACCAGGTCTTGAAGCAGCATCTATAAATGATCTTTCAGGATTATCTTCTGGATTAGCTAGTGCTTATTTAGTGCAGGCTGCAGCTGTTCCTTCGACGGCTTTAACTCTTGCTTTTCAAGCTTTTTTCCAAGCAGGAGAAAATTATTATAATAGCACAGGTTCTTTAAATGACTGGCAGACTGCAGGTAGTAACTTGGTCGCAGCTTTGCAAACAGCGTCTGTATTGGCAACTGGTACTCCTGTAAATCCAAACACTCTTGCACTCACAACAAATTTTATGGCGAATTTTGTTAACGCGGCTGTTCTTATATTCAACGATTATAAAGTAAATAGTGCGAATACCATCAATGATGATAGTGCTTTAGTTCAGCTAGCTTATCAAATTGGTATATTCACTTCTATTAGTCTATTCAATCTGTAATCACATTTTGATGTGGTGCTGATCTGATACCCCTTCTCTGTGCTCTCTGTGTCCTCTGTGGTTATTTATTAAGTTTTACCACAGAGGACACAGAGAGCACAGAGAGGAACATGAATTAAATCATATCCTCGCCCTACTCTCTCTAAAGCTTAATCTCTTTTATATACTTTTAACAGTCGTTCGAACGTTTGCTGAAGCCGTTCAATGCGATAAGTGTGCGGTCCGCGCTGATGAGTAATAATAGGAGGCACAAATAAAATCGTTACCAACATTTGACTGTCTTCTTCTGTCCAATATCCTTCTTTTAAACGCTGATACGCATAAAAGAGCGCGAGGATGCTTGGCCCACGATCAATAGAATGGCGGCAGGAAATATTACAATAAGTGGGTTGATAACGTTGCAGCACTTCTTCAATGAGGTGTAAATACGTTAATTCAATAAAATCCTCTCTCTCTTTATTGGATAAAATAGGTTGGTTATCAAAATAAAGATGATGCACCTGATCTAAGACCATTTGGCAAAAAGACTGCCATTCTGTCCTGTCTAATTGACTGGGCCACTTGTAGTTGCTTTGAGGAGAATCATCAAATAAATAAGAGAAAAACTGCTCTTTAAATTCTGCTGCTTGTTGTTCAGGTTGTCCAAATTCAGCTTCTTGCCAATAAAAGTTAGAGGTTTTATCTAATGTCATCACTTGAATGACATTGCCTATATTAGGATGCTTTTCTAAATCTTCTAAAGCATGACAAGCTGCTTTAGCATATGAACTACGTAGCATCAAATTGATATAAAGATGGGTTTGCCCTTCTTGTTTTAATTGCTTTAAATAGCCTAAAAATTCAGGGATGACTTGACTTTCAAGATGGTCCGCAGAATCGATAACGGTTCTAGCTGTATGGATAAAACGTGTATTGTTCAGCTGATAAAGAAACGAAGGAAGATGACCTGCCAAATGAGGATCCAAAGAATCCTTTTCCCAATCAGATAACAAACGCGTATCTTGTAAAATTTCTTGCATTAAAGTAGATAGCTGAGTGAGCACAGCATCCGGATTCCTCTCTAAATTTAGAGAATAATGAGCGCCAAATTGTTGAAACCATTTCCAATAAGCAGGAAGGAGGTTAGGTTGAGTATATCTCCAGTAACATAGTTGATAAAGCGAGCTAGAAGATGCTCCAGTTAAAGGGTACTGGTTGAGCTGTGTGCGCAATTGTTGCATCCATGCCATGTAATACGCTTGCTGCTTGTCCATCGCTTGATGGGGATCAAAAAGAGAAAAGGGTGGTTTTAAAGTAGATGTTTCTACAAACGTTTTTAGCTGTTCTGTATAATCCGTGTAAATAGGCGATTTAAAAATGAATTCATATTCTTGCAATTCTTGAGAAGGAAGTTCTAATGAACAAAGAGAAAAATAATCACAGCCAATCAGCAAAGACAATAAGAAACACTGAAGTTTTTTAATAAAAAACATGATAAATCCTATCAATGATATTATGAATGATAGAATTATTTTATTTATTACTCAGTTTAATTTCAATTTAATTTGTTGATAGAACCTGGACGAATAACATCTTTCAGTTGTCGTCCTTCAGTTAAATTGGCCTCAGGCGGATGTTTCTGTAAATAGGCCTTAATTTTTTCGATGCGTTTTTCAGGATAAGGATGAGTGAGAAGCATTTCGGGTTGATGACCCCCAGGAGCAGCTTTTTCTAAGATAGCCATAACTTCTAACATGGCTTTAGGAGTATAGCCTGCTTCAGCCATCAATCTTAATCCCCATTCATCGGCTTCTAACTCATCTGTACGACTATAACGTAGCTGAAACATTTGATTGACGACGCTAGCAACGGCTGCTGCTTGTTGGCCACGAGAAGGGTGAGAGGGATCACTTACGCCTACGCCGGTAGCTACGACAAGAATTTGGCCGAGTTGTCCTTTGGCCATTTGTTGAGCTGAGTGACGTTGGATAACGTGACCTACTTCATGAGACAACACCCCTGCTAGTTGAGCTTCGGTTTGTAATTTATCAAGCAGACCCACTGTGATAAAAATTTGACCGCCTGGTAAAGCAAAAGCATTAATCGTTTTAGGATCAGCCAATAAGTGAAATTTGAATTGCCAAGGACCTTTATGAGCGACGCTTTTTTGGATGATTTCTTGACCGATTCTCTGGACTTCTTGTGTACGTGAATCAAAAGCGGGGACTTCTCCGCCCATTTTAGCAGCCATTTGTGGAGCGGCTTGTAAACCTAAGCGAATTTCTTGATCAGGAGTTATGGAAATATGTTGTTCAACACCTGTAATGGGATTTTTTTCCGTTTGTGTGTAATACATGATAAAGCCCACAAAGGCAATAAGGAGAGCGATTTTAAGAGGAGATCCTCTTTGTGGGCCTTCAGATGGCGAGCTAAATAATCCCATGATGACCTCCCTGATAAACTATGAACTTACTTGCCTATATAACAAAGAGAGAAAAACTAAGGTAGTTTTTAATAAAAATAAATTAACAAATAAAAAACAGAGAAAATATTGTATTGATTCTAAAGGGTTTTTGCGCTATAAATTTAAATGTTCTTAAGTTAAGTAGTGACCTGACTGCAAGGCTTACTTTCAGATTTAAGCGATAAACATAAGAGAGGTAAAAAAATGAAACATACTTTTTTTCTATTAAGCTGCATCCTAAGTTTGAATATCTTACAAGCATCTCCTATTGAATTTAAATGTCCAGGCAACTGTCCTTGTAATAATAAACCCAAACAAGAACAATTGTGCGAAAAACATGCTGATCAACTCGCTTGTAGAGGATGCGGCCGTAGACATCTTTTATGCGCTCATGAAGAGAAGCCTGCTTAAATATGAAAAATCCGCACTTCATTGAAGTGCGGATGGAAGGTAACCAGGCCGTCTCGGCCTGGGGCGTGTCTTAAAAATGCTAGCATTTTAAGACACGCCCTGATCTAATCACAAATTCAAAGCCGCAAAATGTAAAAGTTTTAGCTTTCAAATCGTCAAACCTGTATAAACCTTATAGTACATGCCTTAAAATTGCTCATGCAACCTAAAAGAAAACTTGCAGAGAATCAGGCTAATTTGTTATCCCTTACATTTTTCGCATATCAACCCCTAAATATAGAGATAGAGAGTATCATGCACTATGCCAGAAATCTTTGGATGATTTTTCTAGGTTGTTTAAGCACGGCTTTAACCTATGCGGTTGAAGATGTGGATTCCGGTAATCCTTGTTCCGAACGCCCTACTCCGGAAGTTGTGGCAGACGAAGGCGAGTTAGCGGATTGTTATAAAGAAGAAGAGTGTAATAACTATCTTGATGTTTATAAAGATAGTTGTTGGTACGCGACTGCTCCTGAAACAGATTGTGAATATGCTAGACAGCATAATTTGTGGGGGATTTGGTTACCGGAAGGGCCGCCCTTGTTTCGTCCGTTTATTGCCGATCCTAGACAAGTGACTTATTCAGTTGGTTGGCGTTTTAATGACCGCGTCTTAGAAAAAAATGTGATACCCGTTTCATTTGGAGATATCTTCCCCATTTTTCGTTGGTGTGATATTTGGTGTTTTCGGGGTGATCTCGAGTTAGGCATTGAAGGAGGAGTCTGGGCTGTTTTTGATCCTTTGCACGAATCTTCTCCTTTGATTGATGCTGACTATTATGTAGGCTTTCCTTTGACTTATTCCTTTGGTAATTGGGCTTTTCGCTTGAGAGGTTATCATATCTCAACGCATATTGGGGATGAATTTTTGCTCAATCATCCGCACTTTCACCGTCGTAATCCCAGTATTGAGGTATTTGACTTTTATGTTTCTAACCAATTTACGCAAGACATTCGTTTGTATGCCGGGATTGGTTGGCTAGCTTGTCAAGATGATTCTTTTCGTTTAGGACAAATTTATTTTCAAGGGGGATTTGAAATGCGCCTCTTTGAAATAGGTTACCGCGATTATTGTAATCGGTTATATGGAGTTCCCTTTTTAGCAGTGGATATTTATTATCAAACGCATTTTGAGCATCATATTAACTCTACTTTTGCACTTGGATACGAATGGGGAAAAGTCTCCGGGCTTCGTCGAAGATTGCGCTTACAAATGGAATATCATGATGGGTATTCCGTGGATGGACAATTTTGTATTTTTCCCACACGTTATTTTTCTATTCGAGGAACTTACGGATTTTAAGATATGAATCCTAATCAATCCCCTAATGAAAGAGAACCTGCTAATCAACCGTTGTCTGAGAAGGACTTTATTCAAAATAAGCCGGTTTTTACCACTTTACCTTTTTGGGTATGGCTTTTTTTGGCAACGATTGTGGTGTCTCTGATTTGGGGAGGACGTCAATGGTATTCCAACTTTATTCAGAAAGAAAAAACGCATGAACCTTTTTTAGAGGTAACGAATCGTCAATTTTCTGTATTTCTTTGGCAATTTCCTTCTTATATGCGTGTGAATGTACGAAGTAAAGGAAGCTATTTGTCAGGTTTTCTTGCCACACGTGAAAATTTTAATAGTGTGACAGGAGAAGAATTTGTATCTGCTTCTCCGGATCTTCTCTTCTTATATCACACATGGAAACGGCTTTTATTTCCCGATGCTATTATGCGTCCTATTGAAGCCAAAGAATTTGCTGAATTTCTGGAGTATTTACCTGAATGGCAACCGAAAAATTGGCCGGAAGCTCCTAAAGGATATGTGAAGTTTGTAGAGTCATTAAATGTGGAGGAAGCCGAAGATTTACAACTTTTACCGGAATCTACTTTACCTGTACTTGTGAAGCAAGCTTTTCAAGGCTGGAAAAACTACTTCAAAGAAGGTCCGCAAATCAACGCATTAGAGCCTACTTTTCAGCAGGTAAAAGACTTTTTAAAGCTACATCCTACGTATGCGCGTAATTATTGGCGCAATATTGGACAAGTGGCGGGGTTGCAAATAGCAGGTCCACACTATCTTTATGGTTTTTTAGAAGAAAATGAGTCGTTAGATGCCAAAGTACCAAGTGACCAGCTCACACCTTTTCTAAAAGTGGCTTTATTCAATGTTGAGCAACTTAAGAAAGCTAAACAATAACGACAAAAACGACCATAACGACAAAAACGACCTGTATAGGTTCACTGTGTACATAGACTATTTGCCACTTGTGCGGTAGCACTATCACTGCATTAGCCCAGACCGAGCGCGTTTAGCGCTCGTTCTGGGATTTAACGCACAATATATTGCACTGCTAACCGCAGTGCTCATGAAATGGCTTTTTTCCCAGAACGAGCGCTAAACGCGCTCGGTCTGGGGCGTGTCTTAAAATGATAGCGCCCTAGATTCGGAATTCTTTTGCCCTCAGTTGAACTTTCGGTTTGAGGGCAATATTGGTTTAATATTGCCCTCAAACCGAAAGTTC
>JASBUW010000063.1 GCA_030147755.1 Parachlamydiaceae bacterium | reverse complement strand
TATAAATTTAAATGTTATATAGTCTTTCTACTTCAAAGTGAGAATTTTTAGCTGCGTGAAAGCTCTCGCGGTTAAACGATCGTAAATGGGTCCATATTAGTAATATGGACCCATTTCCGATCGTTTAACCGCGAGAGCTTTCACGCAGCTCAAAATTCTCACTTTGAAGTAGAAAGACTATATAACATTTAAATTTATAGAAGGATTATCGATGGGATTAGGATTAGCATTTAAAGCTTTTATGAAAGCATTTAAAGAACCGGAAAAAGCGAAGCAATTTGTGGAAGATACGCCTCCTAAGCAAGTGGATTACGCAGATCAATCACATTTGCGCTTACTTCATTACTTGCAACAAGCAAGTCGCTTGATTGACTTTCTCAAAGAAGATTTGAGCGCCTTTAATGATGCCCAAGTAGGTGCAGCGGTACGTAAAATTCATCAAGATTGTGCACAAGCTGTGGAGGAGTTAGTGACCATTCGTCCCTTGCGCGACGAGCAAGAAGGATCCACCGTACAAGTACACAAAGGGTATGATCCAGCTGAAATTAAAGTTGTGGGTAAAATTAAAGGAGAGCCTCCTTTTACAGGAACGCTTGTGCATCGCGGTTGGAAAGCGCAAAAACGTTCTTTGCCAAAGAAAACAAACGAACAAATGCTGGAAGTGATTTGTCCAGCCGAAATTGAAATCAAATAGAGGGTCGTATGAGCCAGCCAGCTTACATTATTGGAATTGATTTGGGAACCACCAATTGCACATTATCTTATACGCTCATTCAGCCTGAAGATAAATATCAGCCGCAATTGACACAATTTGCCATTGAACAGATTGTGAGTGCACAAACACCTGGCTCCATTCTTTCTTTGCCTTCTTTTATTTATTATCCTTTGCCGGAAGAGCTCCAAGCTCAGGTGGCTGCGCTAGCATGGGATGGATCTCGATCTTATACAATTGGAACATTTGCGCGTGATCGAGGAGCCGAATTGCCTACACGCCTTATTGCGTCTGCTAAATCTTGGTTGTGTCATGCGGGTATTAATCGTCGTGAAAAATTATTGCCTATAGAAGCAGAAGAAAAAGATCATCAAATGAGTCCCTTAGAAGCGTGTGCGGAAATTTTGCGTCATTTGCGCGAAGCGTGGGATGCTCAAATGAAAGATGCTCCTTTTGTGCAACAAATTGTCCTCATTACGGTTCCTGCTTCTTTTGATCCGAGTGCACGCCAATTGGTTCAAGAAGCGGCTGAAAAAGCAGGTTATCCTGAAGTTGTTTTATTAGAAGAACCGCAAGCGGCTTTTTATGCGTGGTTACAAAAGCATGCAGAAGATTGGCGCGAGCAACTTAAAGTGGGAGATACCATTTTAGTGGTGGATATTGGAGGAGGCACGACCGATTTTAGCTTAATTGGCGTAGAAGAAGAACAAGGAAATTTACAGCTCAAACGCTTGGCAGTGGGCTCTCACTTGCTTTTAGGCGGAGATAATATTGATTTAGGATTGGCTTATTTAGCTAAAAATAAATTGGAGGAGCAAGGACATGCGATCGATAACTGGCAATTGCAAGCGTTAGTGCATCAATGCCGACAAGCTAAAGAGCAGTTATTAAGCGAGCAACCACCTGCTAGTGTCGATATTACCATTCTGGGACGAGGAAGTCGTTTAATCGGAAACACCTTAAAAACAGAACTCACAGAGAAAGAAGTCCAAAAATTTGTGGTAGAGGGGTTTATTCCGTTGGTAGATCCGGAAGAGCGTTCACCCATCGAACGTCGTTCTGGGATTCAGCAAATTGGGTTGCCTTATGTGCAGGATCCGCGTATCTCTTGTCAGTTAGCTAAATTTCTGTCGATGACGGGGGAATCAGATAGCGATCAGATGGAACAATTTGTGCTCCCCACTGCTGTGCTGTTTAATGGCGGAACATTAAAAGCAGCTGCTTTGCGTGAGCAAATGTTGAAACTTCTCAATAAATGGGCTAAAAAGTTAAAAAAGCCGTCTGTGAAGGAGTTGCCGGATGCCGATTATGACTATGCTGTGAGTCGTGGTGCTGCCTATTATGGACTCGCTCGTCAAGGACATGCGATTCGTATTCGCGGCGGAACTAGCCGTAGCTATTTTGTAGGCGTCGAAGAGTCGGCTCCTGCAGTGCCTGGGATAAGTCCTCCTTTACGCGCCGTGTGTATTGTGCCTTTTGGTTTAGAAGAGGGAGAAGAAAGAAAATTAGAGGATCAAGAATTCGCTCTTGTATTGGGAGAGCCTGCCACTTTTCGCTTCTTTAGCCATGCGACGCCAAAACTATCAAGTGGTGTTGAGCCAGAAGTAGGAATGATTGTGCGCAATTGGAAACAAGAATTAAGTGAACTACATCCTATTGAAACGATGCTAGACAAGGTAGAAGGAGATGGCAAAACGGTGCGTGTCAAATTAAAATCTAAAGTCACTGAATTAGGCGTGCTTGAACTGTGGGGTATCGCGCAAGATGGCCGCAAATGGAAGTTAGAATTTGATGTGCGTCAAGATCAAAAGGGATAGGATAAAACTTTATATTTCGTGGATTAAAATGAGAAGAAAAACAACATGAATTCAGTAAACAGATTAATTACAGAGGATAATTGGGCGCGCATTCGACGAGATTACCCTGAAGATGTAGCGTATGTTGAGAATTTGGATTGCGATTACGATGAAAAGTTAGATGAAAATTCTCCAGGCTTAAAAGAACGCATCAACGAATTAGTGATGGGGTGGTTAAAAGCGACTAAACAAGTAGCGGAGAAAACTGAAAGTGAAAAAAAGTATAGATTTCAAATTAGAAAAATTGAACAAGCACAACATAAAAGAGAAACTGATCTACAAGAGCAATTAAGGATAGCTATTCAAGCGGCTCAAGAAGCTACGCAACAAGCAAAAAGCAATGTAGAAAAGCTGGAAGCAACTGAAGAAAACCTGCAAATAACTAAGCAAAAATTACAAAATAACCAAAAAACTAATCAAACGCTTGAGCAGCAATTAGCAACAAGCCAAGCTGAAGCCGCATTTTTAAAAGAAAAATGCACAACTCTTCAACAAGATCTTGAAAAATTACAAGATCAAGCGTGTGTTACTGCAGATAAAGCGCATAAAGTGGAAGCTAATATTTCTTCAACTTCAATTTCTAGTTCTTCAACTTCTCAACAAACAAATCAACAAAAAGCAGTTGAAATTCTGAATAATCCAAAATTAATTAAAATCTTAACTCATTTGCTTGAATTGAATAACAAAATATCAAGTGGAATAGATGCAACTCAAGATCGTATACAAGATCGTATAAATGTTATTTTACAAGCTGGAAAAGAAACAAAAATAGAAGTACAAGAAGCAGTAGTTTCGACAAGTAAGAGTGTATTAGAAGTAGCGGTCATGGTAGCTGCGATTCCAGTGGTAGTTCCGATGGTTTTATGGGAAGTCTATCAAAATTTAAATAATTGGCAACTACCGTCTCCAAGAGAAAGATTTAAAAAATTGTGCGATTCTATTAATTGTGATCCAAAAAATATCAAGACAATTTACCCATTTAGACATCGTGTTTGTGAACCGCTTAATATAATGGAAAGGGTAACGGGGAGTTATACAAAAGTTGCAGATGACATTCCATATCCTACATTTCAAATTAATCAACGCCTTAGAAAAAATTTTCCGGACTTTTCTTGCACATTGTTGAATGAAGAAAGACAATCTGATCATAGAACGAATCCTCATTTAGGAGATTGCCATTCATTAGAAATTATCAACTCTAATGATTTAGACCATGCATACTCCATTCATGACATGCATAGGTATCTAACACCTAATCGAGTGATTAAAGATGCCGGTTGTATGACCATGCAAGGACTAACCTATAATGTTTGGGGTTTAGGTTTGCAAAATGTGAAAGAAGTTTATTTGTTAGTTCGTTTTCCTGGTTTTTTTTCCGAGATGTCACTCGCGTCATTGCCTTCTTCTTTAATTCAAAAGCTATATAGACACTCCATTATGGATAATAGAGAAGGATGTGGAAGAGATGAATCTTACAGTGTCAGGGATAGTTATCTAAGAGACATTGGAATGTCGTATGATAGGCTAGATGGTCCTTCTATTGTTTATATGTATAGTGTTGCTTATTATTCTAAGCAGCGACGTTCGCTTCTAAATATTTGTGAACTTGCCATTTGGGAAGGTATTGAAGTGGTAGGTTTTATTGTTCATCGCCATCCTTTTAATGATGATTCCATGTACCCGAACTTGTCTCTTTCTTTATGTCAACCTGACGATTATTTTAATTGGGAAAATATCGACTCTTCAGAAAGGTATTGTATTTTGCGAGAACTTTTGAAAGCGAAAGATGCTAATTTTGCTCAAGCTTTTAATCAACGTTTTTCTAATTCCACTTGCTTCTATTTGGGTAAAGATTATGCGCAATTACAATGTTTAGTTTCTTACCGATTGCATCCAAATATCCAGTTGAAATTAGATGATACTTGGAAAATTTCTAATCAACATATCACTTCATTAGGCAGTTATTATGGTGGAAATAGTTCTCTGACACTCTATGTGACGCGCATAGAAAAAATATTCTTGATTCTAGATACGGCATCCATGTCTAGTTGGGAAAAGACAATGATTAATATCACTGTGAATCGAATAGAACAAAATCAACATGAGGAAAGAAACAGAGAGATGCCCATCCTGAAAAACGATATAGATGTAAGAGGTTCAGGTGTTAGGATATATACTCTGGTGAGCTTAATAGGACAGAGTGCGCATTCTCATCGTATCGAATTAACATTACCCAAACAGATTAAAGTCCTAGGATTTATCATGAGTGGCAAAGATATTTAATATGATGATCGCCGACGTTTTACATCATTTTAAAGAGAATTTATATGACTTGCAAGATGAGTTGGATAGCTCCCCACTAGATAAGCAATCCTTAATAGAAAAAATACGCAATCTCACTGAAACAGCGTTCTCAAAAGCTAATATTGCCGAGCCTAATACCCTAACATTAAAAGAACATTTCTTTTCTTGGATCGACACACATGCCACACAGACTGATTTAATAGAAACCTTTATAGATGAAGTAAGAGATAAATACGAAGAAGCACAAAATCATACCAATACACAACTCAAAGCTGAAAGAGAACAAGTTGATAAAGAATGGAAAGAGGAGAGCAAAAAGGAATCTGATTACGTCGATCAAGTGATAGAGGCAGACCAAAAGGTAGGAGGACTCGTTACTCAAAATTGTCAAGCATCTGAAAATCATCTCATCGCAGCTCAAAAACTACATGAAAAGATTGTTGATGCGAAAAAAGAAATTGATCAAACCAGCGATCAAGTACATAAAATACAGAAATTCATGGAAGATCTTGATCAATCTCTCGAAACATTGTTACAAGATTACCAAGCCAAGCTTGAGGCTAGCCAGCAGGAAGGGGATGCATTTTTATCTGTAAAAAGCATTCGAGAAACATTCCATAAACTTTTCACGTTTGTAAAAGAAAGCCTTAGTATAGACAACGTCAATTTGCATCCACAAGCAGAAGTAAACGATACATGGAATAAACTGGTGGATCTTATTGTCGCTGAAGAGTGCTTTGCGATTAAGCATATTAAGAAATATTTCATTCAACGCATGAAAGATGATGTTAACAAGGCACGCGATGATTTGAAAAAACATGGTCAAAATACTAAGTATGCGCGTCTCTTGAAAGAGGCAGAATTGAGTTTCTATCGAGATATCTTAGGACACTTGATTGACATCACAAGGCAAAAACAAAGTGCTTTAAAAAAATACACGGCTTCTAAAGAAGAACAAAAAATAAATACTCTGAAAGAGGAAATTTCTTTCATTAACAAAGAATTTCTGCATTATTTTGGCGAATATCGACGTTTATATTCCCCAGATAGTCCTTTACTGACACCTCCTACTGACTTAATTGTGAGCAAACATTACGCCAATTTGGGCTATTCCAAATGGGATCATATATGCGAGCTATTTGATTTAGAAGAAAACGAAGGATGGCAAATTCCTTTGGCTATTCCAGCCATCATGAGAAAAAATAGTAAAGAATTTTTACAGTGGGTGGATAAATATCCTCACTCTGCTTCTATGATGGCGGCTGACTTGGCTCTTACGTACTCAATTTTGAAACGAGAGGATGAGATCGAAAAATTGCGCAAAACTTTGCAAGCGCATACATTTACATTAACATTTTTAGATGCTTTAGGATTTTGCAAAGATGAACCTCTTCAAGCTCAACATGAACTCAAATTTAAAGCTTTGGCCGACTTTATTGCTCAAGCCCCTTTGCTAGTCACCGTTTTAGCCCAATTAATGAGTTCTAAATCTATTTGGGAGAAAATTGTGGGAGGGGTGGTGGACATTTTAACTAACTCGACTATCCAACATCTCAATCGTTCTCTGGCTGCTGATACGCGCAATACTGTACAAATTGCAATCAGTATTCTAAAAGGAGATGGTTTGCAACAAATTTTAATTTATGAAAGAAATCGTCGATTAATACAATTAGCGGGAGTGTTCAAGCAACATATTCAGCATCCAAAAAAGGTTTATACTTATTTGCAAGAACAGTGGAAGATCTGGTGCGAAACAATTCAACGTTCATCCGGTCAAGAAAAAATCGAGCGCTTGTTTGTGCAGATCGTCATGCCTATAGGTGGGACGGTGGCTGCTGTGGCTTATCTGATAGCGGGAGTTGTAAAGTCTTATTTCTCATTTTGGAAGGGATTATCTTTAGCAATTGCAATTAGTGGAATTTCTTTTTATTTGTCCCATCGCTTCTATCAATCCCTCAATTTACGTTACAAAACAACATACAAAGTCATTGAAGATGATGTAAAAGGTCAATTTCAATTAGATGAAGAAAACCCCTTAACGAAAAAAAATGCGATTGAAAAAGAGCTGAAAACATGTGTCAATGGCGAGATTGATAATTTGCAAAAGCTTTATTATATTCCAGTTATTCCTAAAAGACTGCTAGGAAGCAATACAAATGATAATTTTTTGGTTAAGAGGCTTGGAGCTCATTTACAGAATTTATTAAATTCTCAATTGAATGCGCAAATCCAAAAAGGAAAAAAAGAGTCTGTAGAGCTATATGTACAGGTTTTTAACGAAATTTTTGTGATGAAAGATATTAAACACATGGTGGAATTTTTAGTATCTATGCTAGAAATAAAAACAGATTTACTAGCTGATTTTCCTAACCATCTACAGCTTGATGAATCCTGTTTAAAAGATTTACAAAAAGACCTTCAAGTATCACTAGATCAAGAAGGTGATGGTTTTTTACATCAACTTAATGACAGTGTTTTCTTATTAGCACGTCATTTAATTGATCACTGGTTAAAAGAAAAATTGAGCTTATTGTGGGGAAAATATCCTTTAGATTTGCCAAACGAAGCTGATTTTATTAAAATACCACCCCAAGATATGGATAGCAAAATTAACGAAGCTTTCACTGATAAAGGACTTGCGCTGCAATATCAAACATTAAATGAATTTGCCTTACGATGAACGTTGCTTTTCTTGCTCAATAAGTATTTTAAGCGCATCTTGCTTCATACGTAAATGAATATTATAAAGCCCATTGGCGCGATTAGGCGATAAACTGGCTTGAATACCCAGTTCATCTAAATAGGTGGGTGGGCATTTTAAAACCACTTCCGGAGATTCCCCACTATAAACTTTTGTCAATAAAGCGGCTAATCCAGCTGAAATTAAAGCATCCGATTCTGCTTCAAACATCATTTTATGATCTGCTTCATACGAACGTAAATACATTTGGCTTTGACAACCCTTTACCAGATTTTCCTTCGTTTTATAAATATCCGCTAGAGGTTTCTGCTGTTGCCCTAATTCAATAATTTTCTCGTATTTGGCATCCTTCGATGCACACTCTAAGAAAATCTCTTTGATTTGCTGCTGTTTTTCTAAACAAGAATCGAACATAATTAACTCATTTTAAAATATTTATATCTATCCACTCTTAGTTTAATACATCTTTATTTTCTAATAAATAAAATTGTATGAGAGGCTTGGATTTTAAATCTAAAAGCGTTAAAAACAAAGAAACTAACCAGGAAAACACCATGTTTCATCTTCTTGTCATGTTGGGGACGAGCTTTATTGTTGTACAAGTCATCATGCTTATTTTTTGGGCCATTTATTTGGTACGTCGCAATGTGAGTATTGTCGATATTGCATGGGGGATTGGATTTGTGGCAGTGGTGTTGGTCTATTTCATGTTGGGAGAAGGATTTATTTGGCGTAAAGTCCTTGTTGTAACGGTAGTTTCGATTTGGGCTGTGCGGTTAGTGAATCACCTAGCTTTGCGCTTTTTACCGGAACAGGATGATCCTCGGTATCATCTTTTGCTGCGTAAATGGCCTTATGTGAATTATCCTACTTTTCAAGTCTTGACCTTATTTTTATTGCAAGGATGTCTCATTACGATTTTATCTTTGCCGTTTGCATTGATGAGTCAAGATGAGCTCTCTTATTTTAGCACTTATGAAGTGTTTGGGCTCTTGTTATGGATGGTAGGGGTTGTGGGAGAGTCGGTAGCAGATCGACAACTCGAACAATTTAAACAGAATCCAGCAAATGCAGGCCAAGTATGTGACTGGGGATTATGGAAGTATTCACGGCATCCCAACTATTTCTTTGAATGGATTGTGTGGGTAGGATTTTGTTTGATGGCTTTATCGGCTCCGTGGGGATTATTCAGCGTTATTTCGCCTATTCTCATGTTTTTCTTGCTTGTGATGGGATCTGGTATTCCTATTACAGAAGCACATGCCTTAGAAAAAAAAGGAGATGCTTATCGGGATTACCAGAAGCGGACAAGTGCCTTTTTTCCGTGGTTTAGCCATGCAAAATCCGTCAAACCAAAAGAAATACTAAAAGAAGAGATCTTACCACAAACGGAAAACCAGCATCCTCCCGTTTAAGACATAGTGTGAGCCCAAAAGTTCACGACGTCCACATCGTCCACGAAGTCCACGTCGTCCACTTTTGCTGCCTAAAAAGCAGGCAATCATTGTTTTTAATAAACAATTTTCTTGAAAATTCATTTTCTAAATTTTTATAAAAATTAGTTTACACACCTCTTTAAGAGGGTTTTATGTGATATTTATTTAATTCTAAAACAAGAGGAGTACAGTTTTAATTATAAGTATTTAAAAAGTTGTTAAAACAACTAAACCAAAATAATTAAAAAGAAGGTTTAATTATGAATACTTTAAAACTGTGCGATGCAGTGGATTGGCAAATCAGCTTAAGTGGAATGGGTGCTCGAGATGCAGAAACTGTGAAGACATGTGTGGCGCGTTATACACGTGGAGAGGGGGTCTGTGACGGTTTAAAATATGTTTTTCACCGTGTTTGTAATGCCGTAAAATATATTTTAGGGGAGAAAACAGATTGGCAGAAGGCTGAAGATGTGATTGAAAGTCATATTTTCTCTTTTGTGCCAGCCCCTTTTCGTTTCTTTTCTGAACAAGTGTTGCATGATCAAGTCCATTTTGTGGCAGGAAAGACCCTTGGATTTTTAGTTTGGGAAAATGAGAAAAAACTTAATGTGCCGCCAGGTGTAAAAAAGTTTGTTGAATCAAAATTAGAAGATATTAAAGGTCTTGTGAGTGAAACTGCCCAATTCCTGTTTCAACGATTGAGTCAAAGGGAAGGTCCTTCTTTTTCTACTTGGGCGCGTCGGATAGCGGAAAAATCCTATCAATTTATTCCTGTTAGTCTTAAAGCGCATGTGGAAGGCCATAAAGAACTTTATCAAGTTCTTTTTAAAGAAGGGACCAATTATCTGGCGCGGACGTTTCCACAATACATGCCGAAATTAAATTATTTTCCTTAAATAAAGAGACGATTTTCAATAAGAAGTGGACGGTGAAATATCTGTAGCACTACAAATATTTCGCCCTACTTTTGTAGGCACTCCTCTCCTAATTTATCCTGAGAAGTCAAAAAATCTAGCTAAAATCTATGATATAAAGTATGAACTTAGATTTTGAAAAAATTGATTTTGAAAGGAGTTAGCTATTATGTTCAATCTTTTTAAACAAGGACGAGTCAAAATAGGGAGTGCTTTTATCGCTCTACTTTGCTTAGTCGAAAGTTTGTGTGTTTATCGTTCTTTGTCTCAACTAAACGCTACACCCACTTCCGCCTCTATTGCAGCTCAAATGCTTCAATTTCCTTTGTATTTTGAGAGTAATGAAGGGCAAACAGATGCGAGTGTTAAATATTTAACGCGAGGAAAAGGCTATACCCTGTATTTTACACCGCAAGAAATCGTGATGGTGTTGCAAAAAAAATTAGAGGATTCGGAACACTTTTCTTCCTCTATCTTAAAAATGCAATTTGTGGGGGCTAAGACCAATCCTCTTGTGCAAGGTTTAGAAGAACAAGCCAGTAAAAGTCACTATTATATCGGAAACGATCCGACTAATTGGCATACCAACATTTCCAACTATGCCAAAATTTCTTATCAAGATCTTTATCCAGGAATTGATGCGGTATTTTATGGCAATGCTCAGCAGTTAGAATACGATATTTTGGTTGCTCCTCATCAAAATCCGCAGCAAGCTGTCTTGCATATTGAAGGGACAAAAGAGCTTTCGATCGATCAAAGCGGTAATTTGCATATGCTAATCGCTGATGATCAAGACATATGCATGCAGAAGCCCTTTGTTTATCAAATGGTGGATGGAGAAAAAATCACTATCCAAGGACAATTTGTTTTGCTCGCTCAAAATGATGTGGGTTTTGTAATTGGTACTTATGATAAAAGCAAGGTGTTAGTGATTGATCCCACTGTGAGTTATTCCACTTATTTGGGTGGCCCGAATAGTTATGCTGGTGTTGGGACCGGTGGTATTACTGTAGACAGTACGGGGAGTGCGTATGTTACAGGATCGACCGCTTCAACAAGTTTTCCCACCGCCTCTTCAAATCCAAATTTACCTCCATTTCAACCTAATTATGGAGGAGGATTTACTGATGCTTATGTCACAAAACTGAATTCTACCGGTACTGAGCTTGTTTATTCCACTTATTTAGGAGGTAGTGGTGCTGATAGCGGAAATGACATTGCCATTGATAGCGCAGGAAATGCCTATATCACAGGAACAACCAATTCTACAGATTTTCCCACCAGTACAGGTTCATTTCAATCTACTTTTCAACCTACTATTCAAGGAGGCACTGCTGCCTTTGTCACAAAATTGAATGCTGACGGTGCTGCGCTTGCCTACTCTACCTATTTGGCAGGTCCAACTAGTGCTTTTGGAGCTTCTGTTATTAATTCTGGAAATGGTATTGCTGTTAATAGCGCAGGAAATGCCTATATTGCAGGCTCCACCACTGCTAGCGATTTTCCTAGTGTATCTCCATATCAACCTGCTTATGGAGGAGGGCTTTCTGATGCCTTTATCGCCCAACTGAATTCTACCGGTACCGCGCTTGTCTATTCCACCTATTTGGGAGGTTCTTCTGCTGATTATGGAAATGATATTGCTATAGACAGTACAGGTAATGCCTATATCGTGGGAACGACTTCTTCTACAGACTTTCCCACTACTGCAGGTGTGTATCAAGGGGCGTTTGCGGGAGCATCACCTTTCACTTCGTCAAATGCTTTTATCACTAAACTGGCTCCTAGCGGTTCTGCGCTTGTCTATTCCACTTATTTGGGAGGTGTTGGTCCTGATGTTGGAAACGGTATTGCTTTAGATAGCTCAGGAAATGCTTATATCATAGGAACGACTTCTTCTACGAACTTCCCCACCTTGAATGCTGTTCAAGGGACATATGGAGGAGATTCTGACGCTTTTGTTACCAAACTAAATTCTACCGGTTCTGCGCTTATCTATTCCACGTATTTGGGAGGTGATAGTATAGATCGGGGATTGGCTATTGCCACTGATGGCAAAAATCAGGTTTATGCCACAGGAATTACCTTCTCTACAAATTTTCCTACCAAGAATGTTATTCAGCAAAAAACTGCGGGTTCCGGTTTGGGAAATGCTTTTATCACCAAACTGGATATTAGTGGTTCGCTTATTTATTCTACTTATTTTGGAGGTAGTGGTAATGATACGGGGACTGGTATCGCGGTAAATGGTATTGAGGATGTATATGTTACAGGACTTACAATGTCGCAGAATTTTCCCACTACGCCGGGTGCATTTCAAACTACACTGTCTGGTTTAATGTTTGCGAGCTTTGTTGTAAAAATTGTAGATGCTCCAAAGGTAACGAATATTTCCCCTAGAGCTAGACCCGAAGCTGGGGGAGATGCGGTAATTATCACAGGCGAAAATTTTACTGGAGCCCAAGCTGTGACTTTTGGAGGTGCTCCCGCCATGTTTACCGTTAATAGTGATACCCAAATTACAGCTATCACTCCTCCGGGAAAAGGTATGGTGCATGTCAGAGTGACAACATTTAAAGGAATATCAAGTGAAAGTTCAGCCGATCAATTCCTTTACGTTCCCATCACACCTCCTGCTCCAGTTGTTTCTCCACCGCAAGATGTACGAGGAAGACAAATTAAAAATCAATTTGCTACTCAAACGGAGTTTGTCAATGTCATTACCTGGCAAGCTCCTTCAAGTGGAACAACGCCCACAGTCTATAAAATTTTTAGAAATGCTGCCTTGAGTGAGCTCATTGACGTGGTGTCGGCTAATCGAGATCGATTGGAATTTATAGATCATAATCGTCGTGAAGGTCGCACCTACACATATTTCATCATCTCTGTTGATGCGGCTGGCAACCAGTCCACTGCAGCTCAGGTTATAGTCGAACCTAGATAGATTTTCGCTCAAAGATGAACTGATAGTTTTTAAGCTATCAGTTCATTTTTATTATAACTGGACGTTGTTGCATAAATCCAAGATTGTGGACATCGGTGGACATAGTGGACCAAGTGGACGCAGTGGATATAAAGTTTCGTGCAAGCTGTTAAATATTTGAAAATCAACTAATTAAATCAATTTTTTTTTATTCATGTTGTCCACTGCGTCCACTTGGTCCACTATGTCCACTGATGTCCACAATCTTGGATTTATGCAACAAGATCTTATAACTGTGTTATCAACTGAGAAAAGTTTTTCATTCACAATTAAATCTAACTCATTTATATTTAAAAGTGTAGTCCCTCAATGTGTTAATAAAATTAGGAATGTATCCGTAAAGTAAAATCATTAATTTAGTATAATGTCTTTTAGAGAGATAATCTCTAGAGGTTAATACTATGAGTAAATTTGAAGGTTTATCCGATGTTCAATGGATGATATTAGAACCACTTCTTCCTGCTTTGCCTTATACTTTTGGAAGACCAAGGCCGAATCGACGTAAGTTGTTAAACACAATTTTATATGTGCTTATTACCGGTTGCCGTTGGTGTGATGTTCCAATAGGTTCTCAATGGGCTAAAAGAAGTACGGCTCACGAGTATTTAGGGAAATGGGAACAAGAGGGAGTCATGTATCGAGTAAAGCAAGGCATGTTAGAGTTAGCAGAACTAAACGGGTTAATCGATTGGCAAAGAGGTTCGATAGACGGGTCTTTTTCCCCCCGGTAAGGGTGGAGGAGATGACGTGGGATATGGATACAAAGGAAAAGGAGTAACAAATCATTTATTGGTGGAAGGGAATGGGATGCCACTGGCGGTGGTCACAACATCGGCAGGTAGCAGCGAACGTGCAGAAGTGATTAATCTAATAGCTCAAGTAAGAATTTTTGGTACTAGACGTTGTAAACCTCGCTCGTGTCCAAATGAGTTACAAGGAGACAAAGGTTATGATTCGGATGAGTTAAGAGATAGATTGAGAAGCAAAGGGATTAAACCTATGATTCCCCGCAGGATTTGGCCGCATCGTAAACAACGCGCAGGGCGAAAGCCACCTCAAGCCAAAGACCGTTTCAAAGTTGAACGCTGTTTTGCTTGGATGCAAAGAAAATTTAGGCGCCTGTGTATTCGATGGGAAAGACGAAAGCAATACTGGAATGGTTTTATGTTATTAGGCATGGCTTGGATGTGGTTGACAAGATTACTTTACGGATAGGTTCGTGATTAATAAATCTTATTCCTAATTTGTTTATTATATTTCTACCTTCATATTCCCCCTTACCCCAACCTTC
This sequence comes from Parachlamydiaceae bacterium, assembly GCA_030147755.1. GTDB lineage: Bacteria > Chlamydiota > Chlamydiia > Chlamydiales > Parachlamydiaceae > JASBUW01. The sequence continues at coordinate 1,471 of JASBUW010000063.1, read as the reverse complement.
TAATTGATAGTAATAATAAAACATACTTTTATAGCTATCATAAACACTTTGTTCTAATGGTTGCGTATCTGTAGGTTGCCTATAATCCCAAGCTCCTCCTTCAAGAATGTTTAGAGCTCGCTTTATATTGATTTCTATAATAGCCACTTTCAAAGCTAACAATAAATTTGGTTTATTCCTACCAATAATCTGAAATCCATTTTCAAAGGGCTGTAGAGTATCACCTATACCTCCTCGCGCCATCACGATTCCAAATTGCTCTAGTTTTTTTTGTGTCTTTGCATCAAAGAGTTCTTCTTTTGAAAGAGGTTTCATATCTAGGTCGCCATATACAAAATGCTGGTTTTCCTTATTAACGAGCGTATGATATGCAGCAAGAGCACGTAGAAGATCCACACGAAAGTATATAGGAGTAGCGCTAGAAAATACTTCTGGATATTGTGAGACTTCCGGTAGATCTCTGATGTTTCTAAATTCAATAGTTGCTGCATCTGGTTGATTTTTGATTTCTCTTTCAAAAATGGCTTTCGTTTTCTCTACCGAACTGGAATTTGTAAACATTCCATCATACCAGAGATTTATTTTTCCCTCTTTTTTTGTAGCTTTAGCCCATTCAATAATAGGAGAAACGAATTTAGTCATTAAGTCGGTTTCGCTTATAGCTGGGTATAAATACTCTTGATTATTCTTTGATTTGTTAATCCACATGAGATTTAGAGAATAATCGATATTACTGTTTAAATATTCCATAAGATAAGCCTTTAAATTAAATTTTAACAAAAAAAAATATATGTAATATACTAATTATACATAATTATAAATTAAAAAACAATAATTTTTTAACATAATATTAATCCCTTTAATCTAAATTAGAGATTTCTGCTTTGAAAGCAATGAAACAAATTTAAGTGATTCATTATTATAGTTTTCTCATCAAACAATAGCTGTGTGACTTCGACCTTTCAACCAGCAATTCAAGAAAATTTAGACCTTCGTATAATCCAATAAATGAAGTTTTTTAATCCTCTAATACTAATGAAACAAGGAAAATAGAAAAAAGTAAATTCTTGTTTTTTGAAAGTCTGATAACACATATTCTTATCTTCTTCACTTAAAGGCTTTTTTTTACTTTTTTTCTTAGGCATTTGAGTCTTAGCATGAAGTTTTTGCAACCCAAGATAGCCGGAATCTGTTAATGCATTTATTTGCGGATGAATATGTGTTTTTGATTCTTTAAACAACCGAAAATCATGCCGTTTACCATTAGAAAAAGCTTTGCAAATAATCTTGCGACTCTCTTTATCCATTACAATCTGAGTCTTTAATGTATGTCTCTTTTTCTTTCCTGAGTAATAGCGTTTTTGTTTTTTTTAGGCCGCTCAATTGGTGTTTCTGTTGCATCGATTAAAATTACATCATATTCTACATCGCTTTTTAGGAGAGCTTTGCGACCCGGTAACGCAAAATCTGG
>JASBUW010000059.1 GCA_030147755.1 Parachlamydiaceae bacterium | reverse complement strand
TATTTGAGCGCGTCAAAGCCTCGGGATTCAACGATCGCAAATGGGTCCATATCGCATTGATATTGACCCATTTGCGATCGTTGAATCGCGAGAGCTTTCACGCAGCTCAAATATGACGTTATTTTCTGGAAATGGTATTAGTATTTCAGGACACTTTTTGCTTAGAAAAGTGTCCTTTGTTATTTTAATACTCGGACATTAAGCGCGTTGTCCATTGAGCTCGTTGAGTAGGCTTAGCTCTTCTTTTTAAAATAGCGCGAAGATTAGATCTTGAATCCTTTTTCTTGGAAGTCTTTGTATGCGTTTTGGAGGGAACAACAATTGAATTATTTACCTGTGTATCTTCTTCTTGTGTTTGTTTTATAATCGTAAGAGGAAGTTCTTTATATAAAAGTTCTTGTGCCGGAGACATCTCAATTTCGAAAGTTAACAAAGTTTGTTGATTGTCTTGAGTAGGGGCTAGCTCTAGCAATAAATTGGCTTCGGTAGATGCCGTCAATTTTAGATCGAATAAATCGCAGTATGTTTCTTTGAATTGCTGACTAACTGGTATACTAGTTTGTGGTATGTCTATACGCATGTGTACAGGTGAAAAATAATTTTCAAAATGTGCGCTGTTTTTTAAATTATTCATAAATCTCCTTTATTAGTAATAAATAATTTAAATAAATTATAAAGTCTTTTAATTAATGGTTAACTTAGTTATTGTAAAATTTTGATAAAAATAAAAATGACTGGTAACTACTTAAGAAATCGCTAAAAGTTTAACACAAAGAGGCAAAGGCGCAAAGGAACAAAGGTTAATGCTTCTACCTTTGTTCCTTTGCGCCTTTGCCTCTTTGTGTTAAACTTTTGGCAACTAATTAGGATAATTTTTTTGTTTTCTTATATCAAGGACCACCACGTTTTACGAGATGATCCCAATAATGTTGCATGTCAGAGCTTAAGAATTTGCGAATATTTTCAAAATCAGGTTTATGTGAAGGATATTCCGTATCAATAAAAGCAAATTGATTGCGATTGGTATAAGCGATATTGTCTGGTCGATAGCTTGAACCTTTAGCTCGGCTGATGATGAGGTAAAGTTCATCTAAATGCTCTTTCGTAATGACAGTGCGCCACGCTTGATAATTAAGTGTCTCAGGTGCTAAATCCATATCCGTCACTAATAAAACGGCTAAATGTCGAGTATATTTAGGACTTTTAGGAGGAGAGGGTTCTGCTGGGAGCGGATAAATCCACTTATCTGCTACGACGAAATGTTTAAAGCGGTATTTTTGAATCACGCGACGAACTTTTTCTGCTCCTTCGCAACGCATGACAAGCCAGTGCCAACTTTCTTTACCTCGCTTTTTGCGACGTTCGCTATCTAAATGAGCTTTAACTAAATAATTTGAAAGTAAAGGATTTTTGGCGACCAATATATGAGAACGAGGACCTTCAGCAATAATTGAAAATCCTGCCTCTTCAAAAGTTTGACGATTTAATGTCACGCGTTTGCTCAGAAATAAAGAATCTAACACCGCTTTCATAGGATGGTGAGGCGAAATAAGAAAGGGACGCATTTTCTTTTTAGCTGAGTGTGGAATATAGGGATTATCTTCAAGATTGTTATTTTTTTTCGCGCGTAAAAAAATGTCTAGATCTTGATCTTCTGTTTCTAAAGACTTTTCCCATAAAGCAAGAAGTAAACGAGAACAGCCTTTAAGCACTTGCTGTGCCTTTTGAACCTCTTCTTCCGCCCACAGTTCTTTTGCGTGATAATAACGTTGATAAGCTTTGTCAAATTGATTCTTTTGTTGCATTTGCATGAAGGTAGCAGGAGAATATTCTAGATGACGTGCAATCCTGTCCCATAAGCGAGCCACCTCTTCCTGGGAAAAAGAGATAGCTTCTTCACCTTCTGCATTTAATTGTTTTTCCCATTCACAACTATGAAATGCTAGCGAAGCCAAAGCTTGAATACAACTATCTGTCTCATCTAACAAAATGGGGGATTCGTGATCAAATGTGCATGAATTCGCGCATAAAGCAAAAGCCTGAAAGCTGAAGACAAACACTAAAAAGTAAAAAGAGAGAATTTTATACATTTTTAACCCTGATACTGTGTCAAAATTTAAATTGAAATGGGTGATTTTATTGCCATCTTGGACTGCTCTAAAACGATAGTATAAATCGCTTTAAATATTCAACTTAAAATGCTGAATTTAGGGGGGTAAAATTCAGAAAATGAAAATCATGTTGATGTTTAAAGGTGATCGTGTTCTATATAAATCAAATTTTATAAAAACTAGGAATTATGCATTTGAAATTAAAAAGTACCGCTATTATGCTGCATCAGCAAGCTTTTATTTTGATGCTAGTAGGGAGTGTCATTTGTTCATTTTTCCTTGTAGGCTCTTTAAGGGCGCAACCTGCACGTGCTCATTTAGAAGTTGTACATGAAGCGTATTTTCCCTCTCAAAGAAGTGCTATTCCCTTAGAAGTCATTCTTAAAGATCCGCCTACTCCCATTCAAGAAATTATGCCGCCTCAGTATGAGTCAGATTTACAATGGATACCAGGCTATTGGATGTGGAGCGCGGGACGTAATGATTTTGTATGGGTGAGTGGAGTTTGGCGTCGCCCTCCTCCTGGTCAAATATGGATTCCGGGTGATTGGAAACGATTCCCCCAAGGTTGGGTGTATCAGCGAGGATTTTGGAATAACACAGGGTTTTTTTATTTAACTTATCTTCCTATTCCACCACCTGATGCGATCCAAGAGCCGCTCATTAATCCCTTGCACGTGGATTCTTTTTGGAACCCCGGTTATTGGGCTTATTTGCCCGAATTAGGGGAATATATTTGGTTATCAGGTCAATGGGAGCGATTAGATCCTCGTTGGATACTTGTTCCGGCGCATTATGAATGGCGTGAACAAGGTTATATCTTTGTTCCAGCTTTTTGGGATTGGCCTCTGGAAGGACGTGGACAAGCTTTTTCGGCTCCTTATGTTTTACCTGAAGATCGAGAAGAAACGCTCGCTCAACCACTTGAAGTCCTTGACCCTTTACTCATTGTTGAACAGCTCCTGCCTTACTATCCGGATTATCTCTATTTTTACGCACATTATCTCTATTTTCATCCGGATATATGGAATCTTTTTCCTTTAATTCCTCCTTGGTGGAAATGGCGCAATTGGTGGGCATTGAATTGGCGTCAACAATGGGCGCTTTGGTGGTGGTATACCCATCCCAATTACCCGCAGCCTAATTGGGTGAGTCCTTTGATTAGCGAACAGCTGTCTCCACCTACTTTGGATCTTCTAGCAGCTACTCGACGATTAATTCCGCCTTTTATCGTGACACCGCTTGGAGTGATTTCTCCTACTCAAATCCTTGATTCTTTATCTCTTTTGGTACCCAATCCATCAGGCCAAATATATCCTTTCATTTCAACAGATCCTCTATGGTATGCACGTTGGTTTCGAACCATCAAAACAACATGGAGTTCGCCTATACATCCTCTCAAGCCTAGTGGTCGAATACCTTTAGTGGATTTTTTGAGAAAATCTTCCACAATAGGGCCACAGCCTATTTTTAAAAATTCAGTAGATGACATGCGTGCATTATCCAGCATGAAATATCGCTTTTCATCCCAACAGATGCAAAAATTGCGTCAAAGATTTCAAATAGCCACATCTCCTCCTAAACCATCCGCGACTATGCTTCAACGAAGTGTTCCCTTTTCAAAGCTTCCCATACAAGCTCAACAAAAGGGGTATCTTTATCCGACACAAATTCAACAAAAGCAATATCACGATCATTGGCTGCAGCCATCTTCTGCTGACTTACAGCAAGCTGTTCAAAGACAACGCCGCATACAACGCCATTTATTGGATGAAGCTTATCCGACAAAAAATTAAAAAAAGATAAATAGAGGATTGTCTGAAATATCAAATTTGTTTTATTGTCCAATTTTTAAAGAAAAATTTGAGAGGTATAAATGATGATACATAAGCAAAATATAAATACAGCTCGTGCTAAAAATGATTTTCATCGAGCAGAAGAACGTCCCGAAGATGAGGATGAAGATTATGACGAAGATGAAGATTATGATGAAGATGAAGACTATGATGACGAAGATGAGGATTATGACGAAGATTATGATGAAGACTACGATGATGAAGACGATGATAATTTTAAAGAAGAAGATGATGAGGAAGATCGTCGCGAAGAAGAAAAATCAAAAAGACGATAGCGAAAAAAATCATTGTTTATGTGTTTAGTCCATTTAATCTAAGCAAGCTTAAGGTAAATCGCGTCTGCTATTTACTTTAAGCTTGTGCATATAATAACCCCTTCACATGCATTCTAAGCTAATATCATCATGTGTGCTAAAATGGCATGCAATGTCAACTTATAGCCATCCATTTGTGTGAATGCAATAAATCTTTTGATTTTAAATAGTTTATATTTAGATAGATATGTAAGTGTGTTAAGATTTTGTAAAAAAATATTTACAAAACAAAGCGTTAAAGTTATGTTGCCGATAAGGGGAGAAAAAACAATCAACACAGATGTAAGGGGGTAAATATGTCAATTAAAACACAATTAATTATAGCTATAGCAGTATTCGCTAGCGTATCTGGATTTGCTGCACCTACTCCTGATGCGATGAGAGCTGCTTCAGCAGTTCAAACTAACACAAAATATTCTTCTTGTATTTCTTTAACAAGAGATGCGAGTGGAAATATCGTCAGTTTTCATGTCAATGGCGTTTGCCCAGAAGATGTGGGAACTTTACTTAAAAAAGATACAACACCTCTCACAGGTGAGTTTACAATTATTTCTGGTATCAACAAAGATGGAGCAGTTTCATCTTATATGTTACCATCTAGCATAGCAACTGCACAAGTTGTAGAGTCTATTTCTAGAGATTTAGTGAATGCAGGATCGGTCAACATCCAAATCACTAAACAAACAAATGGTAAAACCTAGAAGTAACTATTAATGAAAGCGATCTAAGACGTCTGCTTATGCTCAAAGATAAATGAGTCCTCTCACAATGACTACACAAATTGTTGAAGCAATTTCCTGAGAACTGGTGAATGCAAGTGTTGTAGTATCCAAATAGCTAGATAAATGAACGATAAGATCTTGTTTGCTTAGACATGTTAAAGTGTCTGCTAATTGCTAAAGATAAAAGAGCTTTAAAACTTCATGCCTCCCCTTAAAGTTTTAGAATTCGATAAAAATCTTTGGTTTAGCCATGATAGGCAAAGAGAATTATCATTCAAAAGTAGTTTTTCATTAGAAACTATTAAGTATAGTTTGCAAATATTTGAAGGTTTAAACACCCTTTAAAATAGCATTTGGAAATCATACGCGAGCAGAATGAGTTTTGTTAGACGGAATAGAATTTCATTAGACTCTGTAAAAGCTATTAAGGGCCTGGTCTATTTATCTTTTAGGATAAAGACCCGGCCTCCTTTACTCATATGACATCTTTGGAAATCCTATTTAATCAAGAGTCCGAATTTCAAGGGTTTACTTCCGCTTCTTTTTGGGATTCTTTAGCCTGGCAGCGAAACCCTACACATGCGGAGTTGTTTGACGATCTTATTATTCAACAGGTGGAAGACAATTTTAATCAATTTTGCATGAAATGCTATCCCTGTCCTCCTGCTCATTATTTGAATCCTCCTTTAAATTATTCGATTCCTCCTCTTATTCATTTCATTTGGTTAGGCTCAAGCATTCCTTCTAGGGTGAATACTGTCATTGCTTCATGGAAAAAATATCATCCACACTGGAAAATCATGATTTGGACGGATCGAGAAGTGGAGCGTTTTTCTTGGTCAACCGACCGCTTACACCGTGCATTTGAACAAGCTAAAACCTGGGCAGAGAAAAGTGACATTTTGCGTTTTGAAATTTTATATCAATGGGGAGGCATTTACAGCGATACGGATGGCGTATGCTTGAAATCTTTTCATGATTTGATGACGAATGGATTGACCTTTTTTGCCGGTATTGAAGTGAATTATAAAATTAGAAGCTATCCTTTTCTTCTTTATACGGCCTCTGGTTTGATGGGAGCTAAGAAAGGGAGTTCAATCATTAAATATTGCTTGGATCACTATAAAACTGAGGAAGAAGCTCCAACTGCCAAGCTCGTGATGCGTGCAGGGCCAGGTTTGGTCAGTCGTGCTTGTTGTGCAGCGCTCACGTCTTTTCCTCAAGAAAATTTGTTGATTCTTCCCTGTAGTTATTTTTATCCGCTTCCTTATGAAGATAAAGGAATAGATACGGAGAAAATACTGAATTTTATTGCTCCGGAATCCATGGCCGTGCATTTGTGGGATGGATCTTGGCTTTAATTTCTCTCTCTGTGCCTCTGTGGTTATTTTATTAGTTAACCACAGAGACACAGAGAGCACAGAGAAGAGCAATTTTTCTCTTATTTAGAGAAGCATTTCTTCAAAAACGCATTTGCCAATTCCATCGCACCTTTTGCAGCTGGTGTTTTGGCGAGCGCATTTAACATCGCAAAATCATGATGAGTGCCTAGGAAACGTGTAGCAGTTACTGTGACACCTGCTTGCATAAGTTTATGTGCATAAGCCTCGCCTTCATCACGTAAGACATCATTCTCATCTGTTATGACCAAAGCTGGAGGAAGGTCTTTGAGTTGATCAAGCGTTGCATTGAGAGGAGATTGAAGGTAGTGCTTTCTTGCATTAGCATCAGGTTCATAAGCATTCCAAAACCACTCCATCGCTGCTTTCGTCAACCAAGGACCTTCTGCAAATTGGTTATAAGATCCGGAATTTAAATCAGCATTTGTAACAGGATAAAAAAGAACTTGACAACTGATTTTAGGGCCTTTTCTTTCTTTGGCAAGTAGAGTAACAACAATCGCCATATTTCCACCCACGCTGTCACCTACTACTGCTAAATGAGAAGGGTCGAGATTAAATTCTTGTCCATGCTCAGCCATATATTTGGTGGCAGCATAATCTTCTTCAATAGCCACTGGGAATCTAGCTTCAGGAGAGAGTGAGTAATTGACAAATACAACGGCGGCTTGTGCACCCGCTGCAATTTCACACGCCATGCGTTCATGTGTCGATAGACCGCCTAGTATCCAACCTGCACCATGAAAAAACATGACGATGGGTAATTTTTCACGACTTTGCTTAGGACGAATAATGCGAATAGAAATTTGTCCTTTTGGACCTGGAATCATTTTATCTTCAGTCTCTACTGCAGATTTATCAGTAGGTTGCGATTGTAATTGATCTATTAAAGCACGCGCATCCTTAGGAGATAATTTATAAAGAGGAGGTCCTCCTGCAGATTGAACTTTTTCTATAAATGCTTCTGTATCATGCTCTAAAGTATAATTAGCTGTTGCTTTCATTATATCACCGCCTTTTTGTTGTGGAACGTTAAAGATTTCTGTATACTGAAGTGATTTAAAAAACAAGAATTATCAAAAATTTTTTTATCTACTATGAAAAATCATCAAACTGTTCCCATTCCTCTCTTGGGTTTAGGAACCTGGAAGCTAAGAGGAAAAGAATGTGAAAAAATTGTTCATACAGCTTTAGAGCTTGGTTATCGTCATTTAGATACTGCCGATCTCTATGGTAATCATGCAGACATTGCGCGTGCCATTCAATCTTATCCAAGAGAACAGTTATTCATCGCCTCTAAGCTATATATGAATGATCTTTTACCGCACCAAGTCCAAGTAGCAGTTCCCCGTTTTTTAGAGGAATTGAAAGTCGATTATCTAGATTTATTACTTATTCATTGGCCTAACCCCCAGGTGCGTCTGGAAGATACATTAACTGCGATGCAGTCCTTTCAAGAGCAAAATAGGGTACGTTTCATAGGTGTCAGTAATTTTGTGCGCAGCCATTTAGAGGCTTTGCAACAATTTCCTGTCGCCGTCAATCAGATTGAGATGCATCCTTATTTACAACGCAAAACGTTAGTCACTTTCGCTCAAGAAAAGGGCATCGCCATCACGGCCTATCGGCCTTTAGCAAAGGGGGCTTTTGAACAGGATGAAACTTTGCAAAAAATTGGAAAAAAATATGGAAAAACAGCTTCTCAAATTGCTTTAAAATGGTTGGTCCAGCAAGGTATTTCCGCTATTCCCAAAGCCTCTTCTGTGCAGCATCTCAAAGAGAATTTGGATATTTTTGATTTTGAGTTAGAGGCACAAGATTGGCAGCAAATTGATCAACTGGATAGAGGACAAAGGTTTTGTGCTCCTGAAGGATTACCCGTTTACGAAGATGAATCCGTATGAATGAAGTAGAAGTTGTTCTTCCTGCTATCTTAGATGGCGAAGATAAAAGTTCGCCTTTGGTGAATTGCATCAGAAAAAATTATCGCCATGTGCGTAAATGGGCTAAGCGAACAGCTACAAATTGCTTCCGCATTTATGATCGAGACATGCATCATTATCCTTTAGCCATTGATTTTTATGCAGGGCGTTTTTGCATTCACTATTTTTCAAAGCAACGGGCAAGCGATGAGCCTCCTGCAGAACTAGTGGAAGAGATCACAAAAATCTTAGGTCAATTATTTGGAGCGCAATCTCGCGCGATTTATTGGCGGACGCGAGCGAAGCACAAAGAGACGCGGCAGTATGAGAAAGTAGGGGAGTCCAAAGAGTTCTTTACCGTGCTTGAATATGGGGTGAAGTTCAAAGTCAATTTGTGCGATTATTTGGATACGGGCTTATTCTTTGATCACCGTGAGACACGCCAATTAGTCGCTGCAACCTCTAAAGGTAAGCGTCTTCTCAATCTCTTTGCTTATACATGCGCCTTCAGTGTGCAGGCTGCGATGGCTGGCGCGCGCTTCACGAAAAGTATTGATATGTCCAATACTTATACGGCCTGGGGAAGAGAAAATTTTGTGCTGAACGCGCTTTCTTCCCGACATAATCTTGTTGTGCGTGCAGATTGCTTGAAATTTTTGGACGAAGAAATTCGTGCAGGAGAGCAATATGATGTGATTGTGATTGACCCTCCCACCATTTCACGTTCCAAGAAGATGGATCAACTTTTTGATATTCAGAAAGATTATATTTTTTTGATCAACAAAGCTTTGCAACTTTTGTCAAAAGATGGCGTCATCTTTTTCAGCACCAATTCACGTAAATTCGTCTTTGAAGAGCAGTTATTACAAGCGTGCTCTATTCTAGAAATTACACATCGCACGCTTCCTCTAGATTTTCATGATCCTCATATTCATCGCTGTTGGAAAATCACTACATAATTACTTGATAATTACTTGCTATCTCTCTCTGCACTCTGTGGTAAAATTAAATAATCACAGAGAGCACAGAGAGAAAAAAGAGATGAACGTTTATTTTTGATTGATAAACTGCTCAAGGATTTTAGGATCAAGTTTGCTAGGATCTAATTTGTTGGGGTCTAATTTGAGTAAATAAGGGGTTAATCCTTCGAGTTCTGTTGGAGTGAGTACAAGCTTAAGTTTAGGCAAAGCAACTTCAGTGACAGGTGTAGTGTTTTGCGTTTGATTAGCTTGATTAATAGGTACATGGGTTATTGTAGTTTGAGTTGTCGTGGAAGTTTGTGTTGGATAGATTATAGCCATAATATCTCCTTAATTTATAGTTATAGTATTTTAAAATTTTAAATTGAAAAATTTTAATTGTTTTATGTTATGTGTATCATACGTCAAATTTATTTATATTACAATTTAAATAAATTAATATAATTAATATTTGTTAAATTATTAAAATTTTTTCTTAATTGTAAATTAATAATTTAATTTTACATTAGAAATAGTTGAGCTACAAATAATTAAATTAAGGATGTTTTATGATTTTTAAACCGTTTAAATTTTTATTAATGGGATTGCTGTTATTAGGCATTTTGAGTGTTAAAAATGTCTATAGCCATGGATTAATTGAAAGTCCTGCGTCCCGTGAATATTTTTGCGGAAAAATCACGCGACCTGAGCACACGGAATCAGGCGAGCTTCCTTATGAGCAGTGCCGCCCCATTTTGAAAAAAGAGGGAAAATATAATAATGACATTTATCAATTTATGGCGGTTTTGAGTCATTCACGCGGTTATTATCAAAGTACTCATCTTCCGGCTAATGTCTGTGGATTTGATTCAGAGGCTTTTTTGGGAAGAGCCACTCCTTGGGATGCCGCCATTGATTGGCCGATGAATCCTATTGTCGCGGGATCTAAAGAATTTGTGTGGGATATTTCTTACGGTCCCCACTTTAGCGATACCGAGCATTTTCGTTACTGGATTACACGTCCTGACTATCAATTTGAAGTAGGTAAACCTTTACAATGGACAGACCTTGAGCAAGAGCCTTTTTGTGAGCTTCCTTGGGATGATCAACAGCCCAATAAAAATCCTGATATTTGGGCAGATAAACCCAATAATAAATTTCATATGAAGTGTACAGTTCCTCCTCGTGAAGGACGACATGTGATTTACGCAGAATGGGGCAGAACTGCACCTACTAATGAAAGATTTCATGCGTGTGTCGATGTGAACTACTCGGCTCAGCAAGAGAATCAAGTTAAAGCGAAAATTGCGCCTTTGGCTGTTAAAGAGTTCTATGGAGAAGGCATAATTGAACTCAATGGAACTGAATCAATAGGGGAAGGTTTAACCTATCAATGGGCTGTTGAATCCAAAAATCCTAGTTTATACACTTTGCAAGATGCTAAACAACCAGTCACGACGCTCTTTTTAAAAAATCCCATGGCTGAAGAAAATATCTCGGTTGTCTTGCATGTCAGCAATTCGGCCGGTTCTTCTCATGCAGAAGTCAAGATTCAGCATGAACCTGCTCGTTCGTCCGAATGGAGAGATTTAGGAAAATTAACCAATGGAGCGCGTGTGCTGCAAGCGGGAGATGAAGTACAAGTACGCGTTGTGCAAAAAGATGGAAAAGATATTTATTATCCTGCAGAACCCTTGACGATCACAGCAGAGGTCGGAGCAGCTGATACGTGGCCTTATGTATTAGGACAAGCAGTGGATCAACTAGATGTACCGATTAAGCTGGGTGTTTTAAGTTCCGGTGAAGAAATCCCTCAACCGGTCAAACAGGCGACAGATAATAGAATTTATGCCAAAGAGAATTCAAACGTTCAAAGTGCTTATTTACAAGTTAAAACGATTGATCCCCAACCTTCCTCAAAATGCCGTGTCACTTTGCAGGCAGGAAATAGCCCTTATTGGGCAGGACTAGACATTGCGACAGATTCGTCACAGGTGAGACTTGATTTTAGTGGAACAGGACTAGATCTCACAAAAGTCAAATTAGATCCGGGTGTTTTCCAAGCCGTCATTGAGGGACAAAGCATTATAATCACACAGAAACCCGCATGGGTGAATGCCACCCAACCTGGTTATTTGGGATTAAATGGTAACGATCCTGCTTTAGCGAATTTTGTCTTGCCTACATGTGATGCAAACTAATGAAATAAATTGCCGCTTTCTGCTATCCTTAAGGCGCTTAGAGCGCCTTTTTGATTTAAATTATGGATAAGTGAATATGCGGCAGTTACTTTCTTGTTTCATTTTAATCGTATGGGGAAGCTGTTTTCTTTGCGCTGAAATTATAGAATGTCAGCGTTTAAGAGAATTATTGCCTCTAGTTGATCAAGACACATTAGTTGTTTTCAATATCAATAATGTTTTGACGGTCTCTAGGCAAGATGCGGGTTCAACGCCTTGGGCAGAAGAACACATTGCGCAGCTAATGCGTGAGAAAAAAGTGGATAAACCGCATGCCACCAATTTATTTATCCCGCTTTGGCATGATGTCTTGATTGCAAGCGATGTCGAGCTGTTTGATCCGGATGCCGAGGCAATTGTCCATTTTCTGCAACAGGCTAATATCAAAGTCATGGCCCTCACCAATCGTTATGTGGAGATGGGGTATCCCACGCACTCTCAGTTACGGTCGGTAGGAATTGATTTTGTCAAAAATCCGCCGCATCTTGAAGACACATTTGTGAGTGGTATTGAGAGTCCTGCGAAGTATATTGAAGGCATTCTATTCAATGGTTTAATTAACTTTAAAGGGGACACTTTAGCGGCTTTTTTGAAGCAAATTAACTATTATCCGAAGAAGCTCATTTACATAGAGGATAAACCCAAGCATTTAGCGCAAGTAGGGGAGAAAATCGCGGCCTTGGGAATCCCTTTTCTGGGAATCCATTTTGGCGCACTCGAGTTACAGCGACAAGCGTATCAATCTCAATGGGCTGCTTTGCAAGTCAAATTTCATCAGGACATTTTAGATGATGCTTCAGCATTGCGGTTGTATCATTTTCGCAAGAAAATGCCTGTGACTGCTTTAAAACCTCTAGTTCAAGTGCCTGTTTTACCAGAGAACATGGACATACAACAAATTGCTTCATTTGAAGAATTAAAAAAAGATCTCATTCCTCACACATTGATGGTGACTGAATTAGATCACGTGTTATGGGAAACCCCAGGATCTATTGGAGCACGCGTTTTCTTGAATCATCGGGAAGAGCAATATAAGCAGTTAGGGCATCCACCCTCTGTTGCAAAACAGCAAGCGGAACGCTTATTTGAAAAGATTCAAAGGCGTGCACAAGTGAAACTCATTGAACCAGATAATCTGACATTTTTTAAAGAATTGATTGCAAAAAACTGTTGGTCTGTGGCGGTGACTTATCGACCTGATCGCTTGTTGCAGCGCACAGATGAACAAGCCAAAAGTGTCGGATTACAATTGCATAGTCCCTTTCAGTCGGAACATGCTTTTTTGCCGGAGGCTATCATTTGTGCAAGTGCACAGCATACGCAATTTGAAAACTTTGAAGAAAAACTCTCCAAAGCAAGCATAAAACCCACACAAATTCTCGCAGTCAGCGCACAGATCGAAGATTTGTTGAAATTACAAGCAGTTGCTGAACGTCAGAAAATTCCTTTTCAGGGACGTTTGTTTGTGTCTTCTAAGCAAAAAGACATTCTATTAGATGACGAAGTACTTGCCATAGAATTAGAGTATGTGGATCGTTTAATCACAAATGCAGATGCTGAGATATTATTAAGAAACTAACGGGATTTAGGTGGATCCGCTATTGCAAAGCATTTGTAGCGCAGACTTTAGTCTGCGCTACAAATGCTTTGTGAACAGTCTTTTATGTCCCTTTGGGCTTTCTAAAACTTCAATCCCGCGTGATGACACGCACATTCAATCCATTCACAAATAAGAGAATGAAAGCGACAGGGAAAAAGATTAAAGTCCAAAAGCAGAGCCAGAAGCGAGAACCATCATAATCCAAGTGATAAACCGTATTACTGATTTCAAAAGTACTGGTTGTTAAGAGCAAAACCAGTGCAATGGGGAAAAAGAAGATTAACCAAAAAATTAACCAAAAAATGGAGCCTCTATAATCCATTTTAAATTTTCTCTCAGCCATAATGCACACTCACTGTATGTCTATAATTAATTCAATCTATAGAGAAATAATAGCTTTTCTGCAATTCATTTACCACTACTTGTCCTGCACTATTTGTAAAAAAAGAAGTGGCCGATACAGCCACTTCTTTATGAACAAAACGAATACTATTTAGATTTTCCTTGAATAAATTGGATTAAGTCATTAAGAGTTTCAAATTTTCGATTACTTCCTGCACTTCCTGATAAGACTAACTTTCCTTCTTCATCAATAGAGAATCGAATATGCCCTATAAGAGTAGGGGATTGAACAAAACTAATTGTATAAGATCCATAAATACTAGCAGACGAGCGTAAAAGATAGGGAACTTCACCTGTTGAGGCGGAGCGGTTTTTCAAGATAGCTGTCGCTTGGTTAGGGTCTATATCTCCTTCATAATGAGGATGATTAACAATTTCAAGTTCTTTTCTTTCAGCGGCCGAAAGTTGATCAAAATGCGTATTGCCGTAAAATAAGACATACTCTTGTATGAATTTTTTCACTTCTGCAGGAGCATTACCTGTTTGGCTGAAAACTCTTAAGTTTTGTCGATTTACTGGATTATCACAATACTCTTCTAAACCAGGGTGTTTAACCAGAAGGTTAAAAAGAGCGGCTTTGGTATTGGAAGCGCCCATCATCTCTGCCCAATCTAGATAAATCGAAATATCTTCGATAGATAAATGGGAAGGAACGCTTTGATTAAGGACCATATCCATAAAAAGTTTAACCTTACTGGGATGTTCATCAAATTTTGAGATAGAAATTTCCATTCTTCCATTTGGATTGTGAATGACTCCTCCCGCATTCACCACATTTTCTATAGCGGAATCTTCGGTGAGTAATAACAATTGCGTGTAATTGATGGAAGAAACAAGGGCGCCATTGGCCATGATATCCATATCTTTATATTGATTCATCCTCTCTTGTTTTTTGCTGATGAGTAAGCTGACTTCTACTTTTTGTTCTGCCGGTGGTTTAGGTGCCACGAAAATCTTTTTCGATAACTCCCTGTTATAATCAATAGAGATAGTAATGACCTTTTTATTCAAATCTGTCGGATCAGCATCAATCTTAATTTTCAAACCATCGAATAAGCCATTACGTACTTCTAATAGGTTTATTTCGCGTTCAGTAAGACGAGTAGAAACAGTGAAGCTTGTGCAGTGTTGTGTGGCGGCTTGTTGAATAGTGCGACTAATTATCTCGCTAGTTCCTTCTTTTAAATGGATGTTGTGATCCGGATAAGATGCAATATAAAGACATTCGGATTGTCCGGGAACCGGAAAAGACAATGTCTCTAGCAATTTTGGTTGAATAACATTTGATGTCATAATTTTTCCTTTAATATTTAATTGTTAATTTTATTATTACAATCTAACTTTGCGCTAGAGGTTAATTTAAGATTATTTTGCCCCTAGGGGTTAATTCTATCTATAATTAATTAATTTGACAAGTTAAAGTTTTAATTTTTTTTTATTAAAGTTGGATAGAATAGCTCTGGTTTAATTAAATTAGATACTAAAAATTATTTTCTTTTTCCTCTTTTGTTCTTCTCTGTGCTCTCTGTGTTCTCTGTGGTTAAATAATAAAAAACCACAGAGAACACAGAGAGCACAGAGAAGAACAAAAGAGTGAATAAGAAAGCTTGTATTTCAAGTCATAAATTTATATATCTTTTTAAAAAGCGACTATATAAGGAGGCTTATGTCTATTCTTTATTCACTCAAACAAATTGCCAGAGGATTGCTATTAGCAGGGGTGTTTGTTAATACTCCGTTATTTGCGTGTACAGGGATCAAGTTAGCGGCTAAAGATGGTGCTTTAGTGCATGGACGTACACTAGAATTTGGGGTTAAAATCGATACATCGATTATTGTAGTGCCCAGAGACTATGAATTTAAAGCGACCACTTCGCAGGGACCTGGTCTCACTTACAAAGCGAAATATGCTGCTTTAGGTGCGATAGCTTTTGATAATGTGTCCATTATGGATGGAATCAATGAAAAAGGGCTTTCTGTCGGCACTTTTTATTTTCCGGATTTTGCTAAATATGCCACATTGACAGCTGAAAATCAGTCTAAAGCCTTATCTCCGATTGATTTCAGCAACTGGATTCTTACACAATTCGCCACAGTGGATGAGGTGAAAGCGGGATTATCACAAGTTGTGATTGTGCCGACCCTCTATAAAGAATGGGGCGATACTGCTCTTCCTTGTCATTATATTGTCTATGATAAGAGTGGCAAAAGTATTGTGATAGAACCTTTACAAGGGTTGTTATTCGTATCAGATAATCCGCTAGGGGTTTGCACCAATTCCCCTAATTTCGATTGGCATATGACGAATTTGCGTAATTTTATTAACTTAACGCCTTTTAATACAAAACCTTTGAATATAAAAGGTTTAGAGCTTAAGCCGCTTAGCCAAGGGTCAGGAATGGTAGGATTGCCCGGTGATTTCACTTCACCTTCACGATTCGTTCAAGCCGCTATTTTTTCGATCACAGCTACTCCTTCAGAAACAGCCGATGAAGCGGTTTTGCAAGCTTTTCATATTTTGAATCAATTTGATATTCCTGTAGGAATGGCGCTCGAAAAAGAAAAGGATGTCACTTATACGGATTATACGATGCTCACTTGTGTACGTAATCCGCAAGCTTTGAAGTTCTATTTTAAAACATATGATGATCAAACGATTCGCATGGTGGATTTAAATAAGTTCGATTTAAAAGGAAAAACGATTTTGCGTGCAAGCACAGTGGGTCGTCAACCAGTTGAAGATGTTACGTCGAGCTTGAAGTGATGTAGCCATGACAGAGTTTAGGCCTAAAATCATTCTGCCCGCTTCAGATGATCAATTGTTGGCTCTTTGCGATGTCGAAACGTTTCGTGCAAGCGGGAGCGGAGGGCAGCATGTGAATACCACAGATAGTGCTGTGCGGCTCACATACCGCCCTTACCGCCTAGTGGTGACGAGTCAAAAAGAAAGAAGTCAGTATCTGAACAAAATGGAGTGTTTGAAAAAGCTACGCGAAAAAGTGGAACGTCTCAATTATCGACCTCCTAAGCGTATTCCGACGCGCCTATCACGCAGTCAAAAAGAAGAAGGATTGCAGAAAAAGCGTCAACATGCGGAGAAAAAAAAGTTACGTAAAAAAATTGATTTTGATGATTAAAACGAAGGATAAGACGATGAAAAAGATGACTATTTGGCTGAGTTTATTGTGCTTTTTAATGATGAGCCAAGGGCTTTTGGCACAAGATGTCGTGGGATTTTGGAAAACAATCAATGATAAAACGGGTAAAGCGCAAAGTATTGTGGCCATTTATGAATATCAGGGAAAGTATTATGGACGCATGATGGTGACGTATGATGAGCAAGAGAAAATTAGAGATAGCATTGAGGATCCTAAAGATCGTGCGCCTGGTGTAGAAGGTAATCCCTTCTATTCAGGATTAGACATGATGTGGAATCTACAGCGTAAAGGCGACAAATATGTAGATGGCAAAATTTTGGATCCACAGAAAGGTAAAATTTACGATTCTGAAATGTGGACAAAAGATGGCAAGCTGATTGTGCGCGGCAAAATTTGGGTGTTTGGAGCCAATCAAGAATGGGTACCCGCACAAGAAACAGATTTTCCACCTGGCTTCAAAAAGCCAGACCTAACAAAGCTAGTGCCTACTATCCCACGCGTCAAGAAAAATACTGCAAAGGCGGAAGCCGCCGGTAAAAAATAAAGTATTTGTGGCGTGGACTTTAGTTCGCGCCAATTTACATGAGTTATTCAAGCAATTTATTCACTGTTTTCATAGGGAGATACAATGACATTTCGTTCTTATAGCTTACGAAGCCAAAACCTTCATAGAATTTTTTAGCTTTCTCATTTTTTGCATCAACTACGATACCATAAGCAGCCACTATACTAGCAGCTTCTTTAATCTTTCTTAAAGCATCAAAGAGTAATGCTGATCCTATTTTTTTACCTTGAAATTGAATATCTACAGCGAGTCTTCCTATTTTTGCAACAGGAATAGGATATTTTGGAATGCCTTTATTGTGATTTTCTGATAAATCCGAAAACTCAATACTAGCCATACTGATGGTATAAAAACCTATTGCTTGCTCGTCACTTATGGCTGCAAAAGTTTTACCAATCCCTTTCTTATGATTTTGTTTGGCAAACATTTGTAAATATTTATCTAAATCAATATCACCGCAAGAAAAGTTTTTGTATTTTTCTGATTCTATTTCATCTATTGATTTTACAATTATCAAAATAATTAACCATTTTTTATTAATCTTTTGTGGTGCTTCATAGCTTGCTTCAATTTTTTATTAGGTTCTGGCGGATTCTCCAAAGCATTTAGAAAAGCATCTCGATCCTCATTAGATAAAATAATAGAGTTATTTTTACGGATGATTTCCGAGGATTTTTCTAATGCTGTTCTTCTCAAAAATTCTGAGAGGTTGACTCCTAATAGTTGAGCAGCTTCTTCGAACTGTCTTCGTTCCTCACTACTTGTTCTTAGTTCTAATCTATCTCGCTTCATAAATTTCTCCTTTTCTTTTTATTATACAAAAATGCACGTATATTGTACATACAATTCAAAATCCAGGGAATAGTAAAGGGAATAAGCGCAATTCGCTAAAGCCTGACTCTTTTTTACATAATTTAAAAGGAGTCATTGACAACATCTATAGGTCTTGCTCTAATGCAAAATTAAAGAAAAAATTATCAATATTTAAGCTTTAGGAGGGAGTATGGAAAGAAAACCTGAAAAAAGATTTATGGACAGAGCAATTGAATTAAGCAAACGCGCTTCTTTGATTGAGAAGAGCGGTGGTGTATTTGGTGCTGTTGTAGTGAAAGATGGAGAAATCATTGCTGAAGGTTATAATCAAGTGGTTCGTCATAATGATCCTACTTGGCATGCTGAAATGCAAGCGATTCGCGAAGCGTGCAAAAAATTAGGCACACCTCATTTAGAAGGATGCGTTCTGTATACAAGCGCAGAATGTTGTCCGATGTGTCTAGCGACAGCTTATTGGGCACACATTGACCATATTTTTTATGGGGCAACGACACAAGATTCTTTGAAATATGGCGATTTCCAAGATGTGGATATTTTGGATGAATTGCGCAAAGATCCGAAAGATCGCAGAATTAAATTTCAAGAGTTTATGCGTCCTGAAGCTGTAGAAATTTGGAAAGAATTTGCAGCAATGCCAGAACACGTGCATTATTAAGCGAATTCTCTCTCTGTGCTCTCTGTGTCCTCTGTGGTTATTTTATTTATTAACCGCAGAGGACACAGAGAGCACAGAGGAAAAAGTGAGGGCCAATAGACCTGAAAAATTTAGCAAGAGATGTATATGTCTTTATCTCCTCGCAAAACAACCATTTTAACAACTAAAATTCAAATTCGCCCTGAAGCTAAAAAGGAATTTGCCAATTGGCAGGCTAAATTGCATGCTTTAATTGCCACCTTTCCCGGATTTGCCAGTCTAGAAATTTTATCTCCTGCTACCACCTCAGACTTGGATTGGGTACTCATGCAACGTTTTGACGATGCGGAGAGTGCAGCGAATTGGCGGCAATCACCGGAGCGCAAAACTATCTATGAAGAATTAAAAGCTTACTTAACAGAAGAGAGTAAGAGTAAATTACAAGATACTGAGGCAGAAGATACCCATTTACAAGGAAATGTGACAGAAGTTTTTATTACGCGGGTGAATCCAAGTCAGGATAAAGCTTATCGAGAATGGATGGCCAAGATTCACCAAGTGGAGGCGACTTTTCCGGGATTTAAGGGTATGTACGTTCAAGCACCTAGTTCAGGGCGAGGTCAAAACTGGATTACACTGCTTCAATTTGATACACCTGAGAATTTGGATCATTGGCTAAACTCTACTGAGCGTCAAGCGATTTTACAAGAAGGTGAATCTTTAGTCACCTCCTTGGATAGCCATCGTGTAGTTTCTCCGTATGGAGGATGGTTTGCTTCGCTTGCCAAGGAAAAAGGGAAACTCCCTCCTTTATGGAAGCAAACAATGATTATTTTGTTAGTCCTTTTTCCTATTGTGATGTTCGAATTCAAATATCTATCTCCTTGGACTAACCTATTGAACATTTCCCTTGGAACTTTTATTGGAAATGCGATTAGCGTCTCGCTTATTTCATGGCCCATGATGCCAATTGCGATTTGGTTTTTAGGATGGTGGTTATCCCCTAAAGAAGAGAATTCTCAACGCATCACGTTTTGGGGAACATTATTAGTTCTTCTCTTATATTTGATAGAAATCGCTTTATTTTGGAATTGGTTAAATAAATAAATTTTTTACAGATTGCGTGCATTTAATAATCGCCTGGATTATGCTAATGCTGAGTCAGTTAATTAACGGTAGGAGGTTTGTATGGTAAGTTCTACGCTTGAGCATAAACTATTACCTTCAGTTGAACAGTTGAAAGCGGAATTGGAGGAAATTAAAGCTAACAAAGGAAAAGAGCCTCAAGATATCAGATTGAAGGGATTAGCTCGTTTCTTTGCCGCCCATCATGAGTGGGATCTAGCAATGGAAGCATTTCAGTACATTGTCAATGAAGAAGAAAGAAATTTACTGATTGCAGATTTAATTGAGTATTTTCTTTTGCCTGCACATGACATTGACCAAGCGAAAAAATTAGCGAAATATTTGACTCCTACGCCTGAAATTCAAGCTCTCGTGTGGATACGCATCGCTTTAGCCGAAAATGATTTCAATAAAGCACAACAACTAGCTGACAATTTACCTTCTCCTTTTTCCAGAAATTTTGCTTATTTACAAATCATCGAGTTTTACCTCAATGATAATAAGCGAAAAGAAGCACATGAAATTGGCCAATTGATGGTGAAGAATGCACGGACAATTTATGATATCAAAAGCCGTTCTTATGTCCTTCGTCAAATTGCCATTGATGTATTTTTTGCCCATCACAACAAAGAAGATGCCAGAGAAGTGGCTCTGTTGATTCCTGATGAAGCTGTCAGAAATCAAGTGTTGAGTAAGATTGGGCGCTAGTTAGATGTGGCGCAGACTAAAGTCTGCGCTACAAATGCCTCTAATTAGCTTGGAAAAGGATATTTACTTTTTAAGGCTGTCAATTGCGCTAAAGCCTCTGGACAAGACAAACGTGTTGCCACTTCGTGCGTAACTAATTGTTTAGCCAACGTTAAAAGATCTCTCATGATTTTCCTTCCTTTCTCAAATTGTTTAAAATTACTTGTTTGTTAGGTGTTAATTTATTTTTAATATAACAATATTTAAAATAAATAATTGATATTTTAATAAATATATAATATAATATATTTATATTATTTATTAGCAAATGGTGATTTATGAGTTCTATTGATGGAAATAAAATTAATAATAATAAAGAAACACTTTTAGAAAACTTTAAAACATTGGGAAATCATGCTTCAAAAGGAGCGTGGGGTTTTCATGTTGTCAAACATTATGTGCCGGGGAGTGATCAACCGCAATATGTGATTAAGACTAACAGTTATGCGCGTGAATTATTTACTCTCTTATTTGGTCATTCTCAAAAACATTTTCAAAAATTACGCAATGTGATTTTAAGTGATGTGCAAAGTTTAAAATTGTTAGATTCTTCAAAATTTGTTAAAGATAATAAAGAATTTACAGAATTATTTTGGAGTGTGCAAAAGTATAATCAGGCCTTGGCCACTCCTATAGAGCCAGAAGAAAATACAATTTTTTCTCAATTAGACTTACAACAAGAGGAGGGCCTTGCTTTAAGCCAAGATCCAACGGTAAATAAGCAGTTAATGCCTTTCACTTACGGCAAAGTGACAACTCAATGTTTTTTGGATAACGCTTCATATGAAAAACACAAACCCCATACGATAGAAGAATCTGGACTTTTTCATCATCATCAGCTTTATCATTATTCTAAAGAAGATGTCCATGCCAGTCATGGAGCAGAGGCTAAACGTATCTTTTTTAGTACTCAGATAGAGCGCATCATCAGCTGGGTAGGAAAACAAATCGAAGGCATAGCAGGTCTTGTTCATCAAAAGGTTGAGTATTTCAAGCAGTTTCATTATTTCCGCGATCATGAAGATGAACATCCAGAACAAATTTATCAAAAAGATGCGCCCCTAGCGAATCTTGAGCATCCCACCAGTTATTGGGTAGGACATGCCACCTGTTTCCTTCGCGTTCCTTTAAAAACAGAAACGGGAGAACAGGTAGCCGTTAACTTGATTACGGATCCCGTAGAAGGGGATATCAATGCTATTCTCTACCCCAGAATGACGGATCCGGCGCGGAAACTGGAAGATACTCCGGTCCCACATATTTTTATGCTCTCTCATAATCATCGGGATCACTATGATCATGACACCATTGTCAAATTATTAGACGCACAACCTATCATGCTTGTTCCAGAAGGTGATGGAGATAAGTTCAGAAAGTTAGGTTTCAAAAATGTGTATGAAAATAATTGGTGGCAGACAGTTACCATTCCTATTGAGCAAGCAGGAAAGAAAGTAGAGTTGAAAATTACAACCACTCCTGCAAACCACTGGTCAGGGCAGGGGATATGTGATGGACATCATGCAGCATTTGTCGGGTATGTTGTGCATGGCGATTCTGAGGTGGGGGACATCTACTTTGCCGGAGATACCGCTCGCTTAACGGAGGAGCATATTGGGGTTTTACGCGATCGGTTTGACATACGCAAGATGTTTCAGCCGGGGGGGCCGGATGAAGAACGCGAAGATATGAAAACGACTCATCAAGCTTCTGTAGATGGATTATGGATGCATTTTAATTTGCTTATTAAAAAACTTTATCGTTCAAGAATATGGACGTCAAAAGCAGAATTTATAGAAGAAGCAAAAAAGCTGCAGACGATTTATATGCATACAAAGACATTTAAGTTAGGTAATCTTCACTTTGATGATACAGAAAGCAGTCTTCAGCGTGTGTATGGGGCCTTAGATGCAAAGCAACATAAGCCGGAATTAGGAGAAATGAAATCCTATGAAGCAGATGTGCTAAGAGAACTTCGTGAAATGGCAGACAAAGATCTTCGCATTAATGGAGAAGCCTTAACTTCAGAAGAAATAGGGGAAATTCTTCGTGCGGGCGTTCATGTACCTAAAATTGGAGAAAGAACAGCTTTGCCTTCTACTTAGCACTTCGCACTTTTACATGACTAAAAGTTGTGGACATTGGTGGACAAAGTGGACTTCATGGACATGATGAAATGACTCACATGATGGGAGTCCACCATAGTGTTACAAAGCTTTATGTCCACGAAGTCCACTTTGTCCACGTCGTCCACCATGTCCACAATTCTCAGTTGAAAATAAAACGAATTGTTTTGTATATTAATAAATTAAATAAATAATGTTAAAATAAATTGATGTGAATATGAATGAATTACCTTTAATTAACAGATTATCTACTCCATTTAGTTGTCAACAGACCACAAGGGATTTAAAAAATCAATTAAGCCCTTTTCTTGCTAAAGTCATAAAGGAAGAGCTCTTGGAATGCATTTTGAAAGGACCCGTTAAACTTTCATTAGAAGGGCTTCCTGTTACCAATGATGATCTCAAAATAATATTATCTTATTGTCCTTCTCTAAAGTGGTGTGATTTATCTGAATGCACGTTACTCACTGATGAAGGATTAAAATGTATTCCGCTTAATATCGAAAGTTTATTTCTTCGTGGACTTCCTCAATTAAAGGGAGAGAGTCTTGATTATCTTGTTTCATCATGTCCCTCATTGCAAACATTAGATCTTTCACAAACTGAGATTAATTTTAGTCATTTGCCTAAATTGGCAAATTTGCCGCATTTGAAGGTTTTATTGCTTTGGCAATGCAGAAAACTGGAAGATAGCCATCTTGAGTGGTTAAAAGGAAAAAAATTTAAACATTTAGATATTTCTTATTGTACATCATTAACAGATGCTTGTACTTCAGCACTGCTAGGTGCAAAAAAAATTGATTTAGATGGCTCTAATTATCTAACCGATAAAGGTATAAAGACTTTATCTCATTCCGGCAGGCTTAAAGAAATTTCGCTCATAAGATGCAAACTCATCACTTCTGCAGGAATTAGCTTATTTAAAAAAGAAGTTGTGGTAGAACAAAGACATAATGGAAATACCCAACCTATGAGGTGATCCCATGAGTGATTTTGTTGTGGCCACAGTATGTGAAAATCGTGTCGAAGCGGATTTATTAAAAGCCTATCTAGAATCAGCGGGTATTGAGGCCTTTATCCAATCAGATGATGCGGGTGGGTTCTTACCTAATTTATCATTGCTCAGCGGAGTGTCTATTCTCGTCTCTCCCACAGATTTAGGGCGTGCCCAGAAAATCATTCAGGATCACTCCACTTTGACTGAAGATTAAACAAAATCTAACAAAACCCATTTACTTTTTCATTAAAATCAAATATAATTGTTTTATTAAAAAATTAAATGGATTTTATAACATGAACTTGTTTCTTGATAATTATGATTTAACTAAAATTGAGTTATGCACTTCTTTCCTTTGCCCAACTTATGGATTACGTCACTGGGCAAAAGGATCATCTGATTGGCGTCATTATGCCATTGCAGTCATACAGCTTTGTCCTGCCATAGGGCCACTTGCTTCTGCAGTCGAGTGGATCGCTTTTAAAATTTTTGGTAAGTCTCAACCCAAAGAAGAGATAAAGGAAGCAGGTGAGAAGCTTCTTTTTCAAGATAAGCCAGTTATTCATATAGAGGTTGAGAAAGATCTAGCTTTAAAACAAGAAAGGGATGGTTACTTTCTGAAAGAGGGTCAGATCTATCGCATCAAAAACGGCAAAAAAACTGTTTATGAAAGAGGAAAAGTCATCGGAAAAGGCCAAGGAGCAGAAGTGCGCGTGCTTAATCCTTTAGATCCCACTAAACGTCCTAAAGCGGCTAAAATCTATTTTAAAAATGATGAATTTGATCAAAAAGAAACAGAACTAGAAATTTTTACAAAAGTCAAATGGCCGCAAAAAGCAGTAGGAGTTCAAATTCCAAAAGCTATGTTGCAGTCTGATGAAGAAACGATCATGGTCATGTCATTATATGATGGACCACTTGAAAAGAAAGTCACTGATTTGAGTAAGCAAGAACAAATTTCAGCGATTGATCAATTGATTCAAGGAGTGGCTGAAGCGCATCATAAAAAAGTAGTGCACGGTGAAATCAATTTAGAAAATATTTTAGTGCGCGAGAAAAAAGGGCATCTAGAGTGTAAGTTGACAGATTTTGGGTGTGGCGCTGCCAATGTCAATGTAAATCGCTCTATGGATATTCTTACACTTTTTTGTGTGATGCGTGCCATTATTCTCAAAAGTCAAGAGGGGGGGCGTAGTATAAAGGCATTGATCACAGAAAAAGAGGCTCCTGAAGATCTGAAGAACTTCCACAATTCTATTTTTAATTTAGGCAATATTGATTTAATTCAAGCCGCTTGGAAAAAAGCAGGTTTAAAAGCATAAAAATCTAAATTTTAGCTTATACCATTTCGGAAGAATAACGTTGTATTTACATCGAATTTGCCATCTGCACCCTTAAAACATTTTTTCTCGTTCATATAGAGAAATATGACCTTCGAAAAAATGTTTTAAGGGTGCAGCGGCAAATCGCGTAAATACA
>JASBUW010000037.1 GCA_030147755.1 Parachlamydiaceae bacterium | reverse complement strand
AAACCAGTCTTTTTAAGTATACTTTGACCAACTATTAAAAAGGTCACTGTTACTTTTTGATATTAGCAACGAAGTTGCTTGGGGGCTCCAAACGCTTCGCGTCATCACAATAAATTCATTTGGATAAGTCGCACATCGCGTAAATGAGCTTTTATACACAAACAACTTCAAAAATCGGTTTTTTTGAAGTTGTTTGTGTATATTTATGGCATAAAAACTTAGCTATTGTCTAGAAAATTGAGTTATTGTTGAGAAGCGAAAAGTTCCTCAAATTCTCCCAGAAAAAAATCTCGCTCTTCCGGTTTGATCAAACGTTCTTGATTTAGAATATGTTGCAAGATTTCGCGATCTTCTTTTTTCAGGCTGTCAAAATGCTTTTTAGACAACAGATGTTGTTCTAATTGTTGTAAAAGTTGGTTACGCAATAGATTTTGATATTTTATTAATTCACGTGGATCTTTGATATAGTCGAAGCTCAACCATGTGCAGGCAACGTTAATTAAATTATCCAATTCGGCAAGAGATTGACTTTTTTCTACATGTATCAATATTGTTTCAATATTTTGTTGGTAATCTTGATTGACTAATGTGAGAGAATGATCTTCATGCTGCATTAACTGATCTAAGTGTAATTCTTTTGCAAAAGCTAAAAATTGACTCACCGGCATTTCTTCATATTGATGGTAAAGCATATCTAAGGCTTCTTTTAACGCTTGCTTATGTTTAACATCTGCTATGAGATAAAGCTGAGAAAGATTTTGAAATTCGGTTTGAAATTGAAAGCGGGGAGTTTGTAATTCTTGATTAAAAAGAGCAAATAAAGAGGAAGTTAGAGGTTTTAACTCGTTCTCTCTGGCAGTTACAAGGGCTTGAAGTTGAATATAAATAGGGTGATTATGATCTACTGTTAAGCGCTCTTCATTTTTGAGTCTGCTCGCTTCTTCTTTATTCTCCATTTCCTGAGGACTTTGAAAAGCGATAATTTCATTGTCTTTATCTTTTGGCATATTGACAAGGGCACTATCTTTTAATTCTTCGTCATCTTTTAGTAAATTCACTTGGTAAATTTTACCTTGCGCATTGAAAGACAAATAACCAAAGAGTAATTTATTTGAGGGAGCAAACATCGTAAAGCCCTGACGTGTGAGTAAGGCAGATTTTTTTCCCTGGTCAGAATACAAAATCAAATGATTGAGCCATGAAAAATTTTCGACCGCTTGTTTTAAAGCCGCCACTTCTTGGCTTGATCCTTTAGATGTCGATAAACTCACCGCTTTTTGCATTAAAGATTGTCCTAAACGGTAATAACGCGGAGCATTATAAATGAGATTTTCAGCTCCAGGACGCACCCAAGCTAAATTTTTAGGAGGAGCAAAACTGATTTGTCCCGTTTCATTTGCTAGAGTGGACAAACGAATCAAATTTCCCTGTTTGATTAAATTCGTAATCTCTTTGCCATTCATTCCATCCAAGGGATCTCGATTGGCTAATAAACGATTAAGACCTCTCACATCTTTTAATGTGCGCAATTCCATTAATTGGGAGTCCATGACAATGATCGACTGAGGAATTAACCAATATAAAAAGCCAGGATCCGGTTGCGCAATCAAAAGAAAATGAGCGAGATTGTTGCTTGTGTAAATACGCAAACTATAAGGGCAGCAATTAAATTGACCTTGTGCATCAATTTGTGCGGCATAAGAAGGCATATCGGCCAAAATCGCTTGCAAATTGCTTTTTAAGAAGTCGACATCTGCCCAATTTTGATTAGGAGGAATCAAATGAGAAAGTTGCGCATGCGTCAAAGCCATGGCAATATCTGCGATCCCTTGCGCTACTTTTGTCTCTTGTGCTTCCGATTTGTCACTCACACTAAAATAAATGATGGTTCCTGCAATTGTGGCAATCGTCACCAAAGAAAAAATAAAGAGTAATACCCACTTCCAAGCTTGATAAAGATGATTGGATTCGATAGGAAGCTGCTCAAAGGGTCCTTTATGAGCTTCTTGATGGTCATCTTCTAAATCCCGCAAATAATCATCTTTCAAACTAACAGGTTTCTTACGCTCTATAGAGAGAGATTCCGGCTCTGGCAAAGTCTTTTCAATTTGCCTTGTTTCTGCTGGGAGATGCGGCTTTTTGGGGTCTTCGTGAAAGGCTGCTTCTACACCCTTTAAATAATGATCAAGAGAGTTTTCCTGCCACTCATGCTCTTTCAGCATTTCCACTTCATGTTCAAAGGGAAGCGTAAACTGACTGAAAGCTTGACGATGCTCTTGAGAAAGTAGGCAGGACTCTTGTGCAGCCACCCGCTCTTGTTGTTTGATCTTACTCTCTAATAGACCTTCCAAAGGGTCTTGAGCGCGACACGCTTCTGTTTCGTTTGTCGCAGCTAATGTTTCAAATAAAACAGTGTGTTGATGGACAACAATGACATCTCCTGTATTTAGTAACTTTTTGCCAAAAGGATGTCCATTGATAGAAATGAAAGGATCATTCGCATAATTGATAATGATGTGAAAATCATTCTGCTTACTAATTTTCAGGTGGATAGGCTGAATTTCAGATCCGGGTAAAACAAGATCTACTTGACTAGGTTCAGCTCCTATCAAAATCGTGTCTTGATTAAAAAGATGAACTGCAGAATCGTTTTGTTCATTAAGAGTAAGACGTATCATGCCAAAAATCTAAGACCTTAATGTTTCTATTTTAACCATTTGTAACAGATTCTAGAAGACAGCGCTAATCGAAATTTCTGAAATTTCGTGTTCACCTATCATTTAAAATAGCTTTGATTATGAATGGCTTAAATGTAATCGAATGGATTATTTCTCAGCAAATACAAAATAAAAAATCCAAGATGAAATGTTTAGATATTTTGCTCTTTTACGCTTTTGAGTTGAAAACGTAGACAAATCCTCTTTACAGGAGAATTTATGTTTAAATGAGATAATTTCTTGTTTAATTAAAATTTACATTGTATTAATATAATGATAATTATTTTGTATTAGAATATAAATAAACTATAATTAAATTTTAAAATAAAATAAATTTGAATTTAATGATGTTGAAATAATTAATTAAAAAGTTTAAAAATATTAGGGCTTGAGAGAAAGGGAAAATTCTTGACAGAATCTGAATTTTCCATTCTATTCTGTGTTTTTTGGCAGACGGCAGGGGGAGGGTCCCCTGGCTGGTAGGTATAGATGAATAAGTTAAAATGGTTGCTTTAATTAGATGTATCCTTAAAAATTGTTAAGTGCTTAAAGATGAAATGAATATTGTTGGAAAAAGTTGAACTGGAAAGCACACTTTAACAAGTGAGAGATATTTTAGGATAAAACTTAGGAGACCAAGTGAAGACACTACTCAACATGATAAAACCCGCACCCCATCTTCCTGAGATTGAAGACCAAGAACGCGTGAGAGAAGACTACAAGTATTGGCGCATTCGCATTCTGTATTCGATGTTCATTGGGTATACGTTTTATTATTTTACGAGAAAGAGCTTCACGTTTGCAATGCCGGGTCTGATCCAAGATTTAGGTTTTGACAAAAGCCAATTAGGGATCTTAGGCAGTATTTTATATATTACTTATGGGATTAGTAAATTTGCAAGTGGTGTTATTGGAGACTGCACGAATCCGCGTTACATGATGGCCTTTGGGTTAATCGTCACGGGAATTCTCAACATTTGTTTTGGATTATCTTCTTCGCTTTTTTTCTTTGCACTTTTTTGGGGACTCAATGGCTGGTTTCAAGGATTTGGTTGGCCGCCCTGCGCACGCTTTTTGACGCAATGGTATTCGCAATCCGAGAGAGGCTCTTGGTGGTCTACGTGTAGTGTGTCGCATAATGTGGGCGGATTTTTAATTCCTTGGGTCGCTGGAGTTGCGTTACAATACTTTGGATGGCGCTATGCCATGTATATTCCCGGGGTTTTATGTATTTTGGTGGGACTATTTTTGATTGACCGTCTACGCGATACACCTCAGTCTTTAGGGCTGCCACCGATAGAAAAATACCGTAATGATTATGCGGATAAAGTCGAAACAGAGAAAGACAAATCGCTAAGCACAAAAGAAGTGCTCATGAAATATGTCTTCAAAAATCCTTATATCTGGTTGTTGGCCATTGCTTATTTCTTTGTGTATATTGTGCGTACAGGGATTAATGATTGGACCGCTCTGTTTTTAGTCGAGTCTAAAGGCTATAGTAATATTGGAGCCAATGGATGCGTCTCCTTATTTGAAATAGGAGGCGGCTTTGGAAGTTTGGCCGCGGGCTGGTTTTCGGACCGCTTGTTTGCAGCTAAACGAGGACCGATCAACGTGATTTTTGCGATAGGCATGCTGCTTTGCATCGGCTTATTTTGGTTCATTCCAGCGGGATATACACTGCTAGATTCTATTTTGATGTTCTGTATTGGATTTGCCATTTTTGGACCCCAAGTCTTGATTGGGTTGACAGCAGCGGAACTTTCCCATAAAAAATCGGCGGCTACATCTGTGGGTTTTGTGGGATTCTTTGCTTACTTTGGAGCAGCCTTTGCGGGTTATCCCTTGGGAACCATCACCCAAAACCTAGGATGGGAAGGTTTTTATTGGGCTCTTGTCGTGTGCTGCATCGTGTCTATTCTCTTATTGCTACCTCTTTGGTCGGTGACGGCTGCGAGTATACGTCATCAAAATGATAGTGCACCTGCGCCAGCTACTTCGCCCTCAAGAGTGTCTTCTGCGAAACCAAAAGCAGCGAGAACATAAAAGTTGTTCTCACATTTCACAGGCTTTTCTTCTATATATACGTTATATACGTTAGTAGGTGGCCTTCAATTGTCAAAGTTCCTAAAAGTTTAACACAGAGGCGCAAGAGACGGGAAGGCGCGTAGAAAGACAAGGTGAATTCAAATTTTTTTCTTGTCTTTCTCTGCGCCTTCCCGTCTCTTGCGCCTCTGCGTTAAACTTTTAGGAATACCGATAATTAACTCACCTTACGCAAACTGAAGTTTGGACAATTGTAGCTAATCGCGGCAGCGA
>JASBUW010000052.1 GCA_030147755.1 Parachlamydiaceae bacterium | reverse complement strand
CATAAATGAGATTTCACCAAAGACCTCTCCTTTTTTTAATTGCCCTATAATGAATTCATGTTCTTGTGTCGAATCTAGCTTTAATGCTTCTAATTCCCCTTCTAAAATAAAATAAAGATCTGTCGATGTCTCCTGTTCTTTGACAGCATAGTCACCGGGCTGTAAATTGACCTTCTGCAGAAGCTGAATAAAGGCATTCCATTCCTCTGCATTTAAATTTTTTAACAGAGGATGTTGTCGTAGCAGAGATAATGCATCTTGATGTTCCATATTAACCTTCATCCCTTAATAAGAGCAAAGCGACGATACCTGCTATCG
The DNA here is from genome assembly GCA_030147755.1 of Parachlamydiaceae bacterium. GTDB lineage: Bacteria > Chlamydiota > Chlamydiia > Chlamydiales > Parachlamydiaceae > JASBUW01. Next base: position 3,092 of record JASBUW010000052.1, on the reverse strand, counting down.
TATGAATCGTTGCCACTTCTAATAGATTTTCTCTACGCAAATACACCCATCCCAAAAACATACTTGCGATAAACGTCACAATCACTAAAGGCAATCCAATTTGAATATGCTTCACAGCAAAAATTAAAGACGCTAGAAAAACAGATAACATACCCTTTTTATCATGAAGAAAACGTCTCAGTGAAGATTGAAACATACCGCGTGCCACGAATTCTTGAATATAAGCATGAACGGGATAGAGATAAACCCAATGAAAATTACGAGGAGGATTATTCATCACATTCGTGATGAGTGACTGTCCTAAAGCATAATGAAGATACAAAGCATACCCCGATAAAAAGACAACGACAGCTAAAATTCCAAAACCAAATCCTTCTAGTAAAGACATTTTCCAGTCTTTTAAAGTCACTCCAAAATAGGACCACGGATACCTAAATTTTTTGATTAAATAGCCAAAAGGCAACGTCAAGGACAAAAGCATCGTCCAACTAAACCAACGACTATCTACATCTAAATTAAAATCTGCTGCTACCTGTGTCAAGACATCTGTCACGGATAAAATAAAGATCACAATTACAAAGAAATAACCAAAATTTCGCTGATCCTTTAATTGTTCAACGTGTTCTTCTAAATTTTCCGCAAATTGATTATTAATTTTACGAATGCGCTCAAAACTGACATCAGATATGTTGTTTAAAATTTTGCGACATAAGGTTTCTGAAGTCTCATAAATTCTTTTTCGACTTAAGCGCAAAATTTTTGTAGGAGTTAGCGTTTGAACTGTGGAAGAACGAGGTAAATGATCGATAAAAGCGATTTCACCAAAAATATCTCCCGCCTTAAATGTCGCAAGGGCAAACTCCTGTTCTTCTTCTCCCTGTTTTTCTGTCTTTAAAACTTGCACTTCCCCTTCTTGAATCACAAACAAATCATTCGTTGTTTCTCCTTCTTTAACGATATCCATGCCTGCTTCAAACTCTTGCAATTCAGCAATACGTTCCAATTCAGCAATTTCTTGTTGCGTTAATCCGCGCAAAATAGGACTGGATGCAGGAAAAGTAACGGTCATAACCACTTACCTCAGGTTAAATTGTCATTCTTGAAAATAGAATCTTTATTTTAAATATTTTTTTTAATACACTTTAACCTCATTACTTTAATTATATTGATTATAAGACACTTAAAAAAATTAAATTTATTCTGTCTAGGAAAGCGATATGGCACATTCTCGTCTTCAATGTGTTTCTCTTATTGGTTTGGAAGCTCTTCCTGTTGAAGTAGAAGTGGATGTGAGCAAATCAGACAAACTCAGTTTAGTGATTGTGGGATTACCTGATACAGCTGTACGAGAATCAAAAGATCGCGTTTTGACAGCAATTAAAAATGGCAAATTTGAATTAGACGCTTGGCATTGTACCGTGAATTTAGCGCCGGGCGATTTAAAAAAAGAAGGCGTTCTGTATGATTTACCGATCGCTATTGGCGTCTTACGTTCAGCCGGTATTTTAAAAGCAACCGTCGATCTAGGCGATTATTTAATTGTAGGCGAATTAGCTTTAAGCGGACAATTGCGTCCTTTAACAGGTGCTTTAGCAATTGCTGCCCTTGCACGTGAACAAGGACGAAAAGGCCTTTTATTACCCGCTTGCAATGCGGAAGAAGCTGCCTTAATTCAAGATTTACCTGTATATGGTTTGCATAGCTTACAAGAAACTTTGCAGTTTTTACAAAACCCCTCTCACTTTAAATCAACAGCTTGCACTCCTTTTGCCTCTAAGATCACTTCGACTCCCACCGTCGATTTTGTAGACATTAAAGGGCAAGCCCATGTGAAACGAGCTTTAGAAATCGCTGCGGCTGGCGGGCATAATATTGTGTTGTCAGGTCCACCGGGATGTGGCAAAACACTCATGGCCAAAGCCCTCATCGGCATCATGCCTGAGCTTACGCTAGAAGAGTCTTTAGAAGTCACGCGCATTCATTCTGTCGCAGGTTTGTTGCCTGCGGGACAAAATCTGGTCATTCAGCGTCCTTTTCGTTCGCCTCACCACACGATTAGTTATGCGGGATTAGTAGGCGGAGGATCTTTTCCACGCCCTGGAGAAGTTTCCTTAGCCCATCATGGCATCTTATTCTTAGATGAATTACCTGAATTTTCACGCTCCGTTTTAGAAGTGCTGCGACAACCTTTAGAAGATCGCAAAGTAACGATTAGCCGCTCTCAAGGCAACTTCACTTTTCCAACGAATATTATGTGCGTGGCAGCAATGAATCCGTGTCCTTGCGGCTATTTAGGGCATCCTGATAAGCCGTGTAAAGATACGCAGTTGCAAATTGAGCGTTATCGCAGCAAGATTTCTGGTCCACTTTGGGACCGTCTGGACATGCATATTGACGTCCCTCCTTTGCGCTACGCAGACTTCTTACAACAGGCTCCGGGAGAAACTTCGGCTACCATTCGTCAACGGATTATTGAAGCCCGAAACAGACAAACCGAACGCTTTAATGCTTCGCGAACAAATGCCCAACTCACTTCGGCTCAGCTCAAACAATATTGTCAATTAGATCGCCAAGGCTGGTCTCTCATGCAAATGGCTGTGGATCAAATGGGACTCTCTGCACGTGCCTGCGATCGCACGTTGCGCGTCGCTCGCACGATTGCTGATTTGGCCGGTCAAGATCAAATTGAATCGGACCATTTACTCGAAGCCCTTAACCTTAAAACATCATTAGCTTGTGTACCAGCTTAGTTTTTGTATTTTTCTGCAATAAATGTAAAAACACTGGCAAGACGCAAAGCGTTTGGAGCCCCTAAGCAACTTCGTTGCTAATATCAAAAAGTAACAGTGACCTTTTTAGTAGTTGGTCAAAGTATACTTAAAAAGACTGGTTTTATCTGTGCGGTAGCACTATCACTGCATTAGCCCAGACCGAGCGCGTTTAGCGCTCGGTCTGGGATTTAATGCACAACCTATTGCACTGCGGTTAGCAGTGCTACAAAGGCGCCGACTAGTTGCACTGCTGACCGCAGTGCTAATCAAATGGCATTATTTACCCAGAACGAGCGCTAAACGCGCTCGGTCTGGGCTAAT
>JASBUW010000049.1 GCA_030147755.1 Parachlamydiaceae bacterium | reverse complement strand
GTTTGAAAAATGATAGTGCCCTAGATTCGGGGTTCTTTTGCCCTCAGTTGAGCTTTTGGTTTGAGGGCAATATTAAATCAATATGGCCCTCAAACCGAAAGTTCAACTGAGGGCAAAATAATCTCGAAGCTAGGATGCTAGCATTTTTAAGACACGCCCCAGACCGAGCGCGTTGAGCGCTCGTTCTGGGATTTAATGTACAGCCTATTGCACTGCGGTTAGCAGTGCTACAAGGGCGCCGAATCGTAGCACTGCTAACCGCAGTGCTAATCAAATGGCATTATTTACCCAGAACGAGCGCTAAACGCGCTCGGTCTGGGCTAATGCAGTGATAGTGCTACCGCACAGATAAAACCAGTCTTTTTAAGCATGCTCTGATCAATTACTAAAAAACACTTTAAAAGAGCGAGCTAATAACAATGTTTAGCTACTCAGGAGTGCGAAAGTCCTCTTTCGCTTTCATTAAAGACGCCTCATATGAAAGCGAAAGAGAACTTTCGAACTCCAAACGCTTCGCGTATTACCAGTCATTTATATTAAAAGGATTAATTCATGGACGCTTTTGATTTAAGACAGTGGTCACACTTTGCTTCAGCCGGCGGTTCTCTAACCGCACCGGCTATCATTGATCAAATTGTCATTGATTCTCGGCGTATTGATTCTCCTCATGCCCTTTTTGTGGCCCTTAAAGGAGAAAAGGAAGATGGTCATCATTATGTGGGCCAAGCTTTTCAGGCAGGCGCTAAATTTGCTTTAGTCTCAGAAGAATGGCAACCTTCCACCTCTCATACTGGACTTACTTTATTACGCGTTCCGCATCCTTTAAAAGCCTTACAAGCCATTGCTAAAACATATCGTTTACAACTTCCCACTAAAATCATTGGACTCACAGGCTCATTTGGCAAAACGATGGTCAAAGATCTTTTGCAGACATTACTGAGCACGCAAAAGCGCACAGCGGCTTCTCCAGAGAGCTTCAATAGTCAAATCGGCGTCGCTTTAAGTTTACTGAATTTAAGCCGCGCGCATGACCTTGCTGTGATTGAAGCTGCCATTTCTCATCCACACGAAATGGAAGCTTTATGCGATATGATTCAACCCGATTATACTCTTTTAACTCCCTTTGGCAAAAAACACTTGGTGACTTTGCAAGACATCTCCACTTTAGTCCATGAACTTTTTCAATTGATTCGCGCCACCCCTTCTACAGGTTGGACTTTATTGCCACAAGAAGCTATTGTGGAGCCTTATTTACAAAATTTAGCTTGTCCTTTTTTCTTTTGGAATACTCCTCATGTACAACTTCCTCATGCTTCGCTTCCTCAAACATTGACGCCCTCTTTGTATCAATTGACGTTTCCGGATACAACTCACTATCTAGGCAAAATGACGAATGGTTATGCTTACTTCTTAAATTTGATTAATATGGCTATCAAAGCCGCTTGGTTAATGGGAATCTCTTCTGAATCTATCACTTCTGTTCTGCAAACCTATCAAGTAGAACCCATGCGCACTGAAATTTGGAAAACCTCTTTAGGGGCTATCTTTATTAATGATAGTTATTGTTCCGATCCTCAATCCATCGATCAAGTGTTGAATCATTTTCGTTATGCTAAATCTGATCAACGCAAAATTTTTGTCTTTGGTGGAATGCGTGGCGGACATTCACACGCTCAAATAGGTTATCGTCGTATTGGAAAGGCGTTAGCCAAAGCACAAATTCAAGAGGTTTGCTTGGTGGGTCCTCAACCCTTTCGCCCTTTGATAGAAGAAGTACGCAAACAAGCACCTAGCATCGAAATGAGTTCTTTCGAAACTTATCCGGAAACATTTGCTTATCTACAGCGACATCTGAAAAATCAAGATCTCGTCATTTTTAAAGGCGAAAATAAACTGCCGTTTGAACAATTGACTGAGGCGTTTCATGATAGTGTATTTAATAATCAATGCGTCATCAATTTAGCCGCGATCCAAACGAATCTGGCTTTAATTCGCAAAAAAATTTCTCCTGATACACGTTTAATGGCAATTGTGAAAGCCTTTGCGTATGGAACAGATGACATTCGGATGGCTAAATTTTTAGCCACTTGCGGAGTCGATATTTTAGGCGTTTCCTACGTCGATGAAGGCGTCACTCTTAAACAAGCCGGCGTCCTTCAATCCATTTTTTCCATTAATGCTGCTCGTTATGAAGTCGCTAAAGTGGTGAAATGGGAATTAGAAGTGGGCGTAAGTGATGCTGATTTTATTGCTGCTCTTGCTCAAGAAGCAACACAAAAAAATAAGCAAATTAAAGTTCACCTGCACATTAATACAGGCATGGGACGTTTCGGTTGCCGTCCGGAAGAAGCCTTAAAATTAGCACGTCAAATTCAATCTTATCCTTCTCTGGTTTTAGAAGGTTTGATGACCCATTTTGCTTGCGCAGATGATCCAAAGGAAGATCACTTTACTTGGCAACAAGTCGCTTGTTTTGATCAAACGATTGCCGAACTCAAGCAACAGGGAATTACCGCCAAATGGACGCATGCGGCAAATTCTAGCGGAGCTTTGCGTTTCTCCTTGCCTCAATATAATATGGTGCGTATAGGATTAGCTGTCTATGGACTCTATGGTTCAGAAGCAGCACGCCAAGCTCTTGATTTAAGACTTTCGCTTTCGCTTACTTCGCGCATTGTGGGATTGAATGTATGTAAAGCAGGTGAAACTATTAGCTATGGTAGACGTTACCGCGTCGCACGTGAAACGCAAAAAATTGCCGTGTTACCCATTGGATATTTCGATGGACTCCATCGCAATTACAGTGGCAAAGCATTTGTGTTAATTCGTGGACATCAAGCGCCGATGGTCGGCAATATTTGCATGGACTATATGATGGTCGATGTAACGGATGTTCCCCATGTCGCCGTTGGAGATCAAGTGCTGATATTTGGTGAAGATGAATATGGCTATTATCTTTCACCGGAAGATTTAGCCACAAGTGGCGACTCGATTGTCCATGAGTTAATTACGTGTTTAGGGCCCCGTATTCAACGCATTTTTGTTTATGAAGAAGCCAAGCAAATTCGCTAACTTTAAGGAGCACGCATGAAAACTTCCAAAAAAAACTATCAAAAACTCTATGAACTTTCGAAACATATACGCACTTTACAAGGGATCGTCTATCTATTGGATTGGGATCAAGAAACCTACATGCCGCCTGATGCAGCCGGCATCCGTGCTGAGCAACTCAAAGCCATGGCAGGCATCATTCACCGCGAGAAAACAAGCCGTAAATTTACCGCGGCTTTAACTAAATTGATTGATCCCAAAAGTGGCCAAGTCAAAGCTAAAGATCTTCTTCCTGCTCAAATCGCGGCTCTTCATGAATGGCGTCGGGATCACTTACAAGACACTTCCTTACCGGCTGCTTTTGTAGAAGAATTTGCCAAAGTCACTTCACAAGGCATTTTAGCTTGGAGAAAGGCCAAGCAAGAAAATGCGTTTCATCATTTTGCACCTTTTTTGGATCGCATTATCACGCTTAATCGTCAGAAAGCTGATTATTTAGGTTATCAAGATCACCCTTACGATGCTTTACTGGATCAATTCGAACCTAATGCTAAAACACAAGAGGTAGATCAGCTGTTTACAAGATTGCGTGAAACGCTCACTCCCCTGATTCGTAAAATGGCTCAACAACCGGTCGATGATCAATTTTTGTTTGGAAAATGGGATCACGCCAAGCAAATGGCTTTCGGCCAAAAATTATTAGATGCCATGGGTTATGACCAGAATAAAGGGCGTCTCGATTTATCTGCGCATCCTTTTTCATCCTCTAGTCATCCCACGGATAGTCGCATCACCACACGTATTCATCCTACTTCACTTATGAGCAATATTCTAGCCGTCTTACATGAAGGGGGACATGCTTTATATGAAATGGGACTTCCACAAGATTTTTATGGCAGCCCCTTAGGCGAAGCGCGTTCATTGGGTGTGCACGAAAGTCAGTCTCGTTGGTGGGAAACGCGAATTGGTCTGAGTCGGCCCTTTTGGCAATACTTCTTTCCTTTACTCAAAGAAACTTTCAAAGGGCAACTTGATCATGTAACCCTAGAAGATTTTTATCGTGCGATCAATAAAGTGAAACCTGCGTTTATTCGGATAGAAGCAGATGAAGTGACGTATCCCATTCATATTATTTTACGTTTTGAACTCGAAAAAGCCTTAATTGAAGGCTCTCTTACGGTGCGTGATATTCCAGAAGCTTGGAACGCAAAAATGGAGCAATATTTGTGTATTATTCCGCATACGCCGGCTGAAGGATGTCTGCAAGATATTCATTGGTCCATGGGCGCCTTTGGATATTTCCCCACTTATACGCTGGGCAATTTGTATGCAGCGCATTTATTCGAAGGATTTGCCAAAGAACATCCCGAGTGGGAACAACAAGTGGCAGCCGGCAAATTCGACTTTATCAAACTCTGGCTACATGAAAAAGTTTTTCAGCATGGCAGACGTTATACAACGCAAGAGTTGTTGCAGCAAGCCACAGGTTCAGCCTTTACAGCAGAGCCTTATGTGCGCTATTTGAAGCAGAAATATGGGACGCTCTATAAATTTTAACTTTTCTGCTATTAATAAAGAGCTAAGCTAATTTTGATTGCCTCATCGATAAGATGCATTGTCTTTAAATCTAGAAAAGCCATTTTCTTACGAAGACGCATCTTATCAACACAACGCAATTGATCAAGTAAAACTTTTCTAGGTTTTGCCTCAAGCTCAATTTGCACTTCAAATGGGTAAACTTTACGAACCGTAGATGTAATAGGAGCTATAATAACCCTATCACTCAATTCATTATTATCATCATTGGATACAATTAATGCAGGACGCGTTTTATTAATTTCTGATCCAACCGTTGGATCCAAGTCAACCCAATATATATCACCTCTTTTTGGAAAATTAATCCCACGTTTCACCATCTAACACCTTCCAGTCATTAATTGTTTCTATTCTATCCGGATCATTACGCGCTTCAATATAAGCTTGCCTAAGAGCTTGTCGTTTTTCCTGAAGAGCTTTTTGAATAGCGTGGACTACAAAGCGGCTTAAACCTCGTTTACCAATATTTGCATGTAATTGAGCGTTCAACTCCATAGGAATTGAAAAAGTTACATTTACATTTTTCATTTGACACCCCTTTTAACTATTATATTATTGCTTACAATAATTATTGTCAAAATAAAATAAAAACTGAAGCCCAAATCTTTAAGCTTCAGCTTTACTCTAACGAGGTAAAAGCAAATTAGAGTGCAGAATAGGCGTTTTAAACAGTTTAGAAAAATCCTCTTGGATTTTTTTCGCAAACTTATCTGCACCCACTTCATCACGCGCTCTTTCTGTTGTTTTTAATGCACTCAGCATACGATTAAAGCGCTCAGGTAACATCACTCTTTCACGAATGAGCAGTGAAGGTGCATATAACATAAAGTTTAAGTGCTGCCACTCTTGCTCAGACCACTCTTGGTTGTTAATAAGCTTGAGGAAAGCGAAAAGTTCGACGTTATAAGATTCTCCAATATCAATCGCATCCTTACAAGATAAACTGATCGAATCGGGTTGTATCCACTCGATCAATTTCAATTGTAAAAATAAATAAAAGAGTTCGATAAAATCTAAACGATTTTCTCTTTGCAATACGTTCTTGCTAGAAAAAAAGTCGCGATGGATCACTGCAAAAGCTTCATCAATAAATTGAGTCAATTCATTTCGTTTGATACTCTTAGGAAAATAATAACCTGTATGATCGTCCAAAAGCATTTCTTTAAATTGTGCCATGAAAGTTTCAGCGTGATTGACTTGATGATACGGATTTAATTGATGGTAAAAGTCGGTATTGGCCGCTAATGTCACGACACTTAAGGCTTGTTCCAGTCCCGCTTGCTGAGGCAATTCTTCCAGTACTGCACAACGGGCATGCTCGCGCCAAGAAGTGCGATCTTGCAAATTAATAAGCAAGTGCTTGCGTGGAATAGCCCCTTGGCTATTTGCACGCAAGAAAGCCATAAATTCTTCTGTCACGGATGCTCGGTTAATAAATTCCTGATAAACCGGCGCTGCCAAACGCAAGAAAGCATAGCGTTTATCTTGAGTATAAAGATCGAATAATTGGTTAGGAATATTGTGTTGCATAAGAGGATCAAAAGCGTGAAATGTATTGTTTTCTAAAATTTCAATCACTTTAAAGAGCGGCCCATTCGGATGATGTTTCATTAGGTTAGCCATGTCGGCATAGTTTTTCGCTAAGCGCTCCCCTATCTTCTGCATCTCTTCAGCACTTTGCGCGCCTCCGCTTTCGGCTTGCTGGATGAGTCCTTGAATGACCGCTGTCATATCTTCTAATCCGCGTAAATTCGCATAAAGGGCTCGGCACAGCGTATTCACAAAATCAATCATGGCATAAGCAAGTTGATTTCCTTCTTTAGGAGGATGTGTGATCCAACGCTGATAAATAGACGTATTAACCGCAGCTCTTAAAAATTCCAAAAAGTCCTCAAAATATTCAGCACAACATTTAGCAGGTTGATAACGCATTAAATTTTGCGCATGCGAGCTCAACATCAAAGCTAAGACGCCTTTATTCAATTTTTCAACTAATTCCTGGTCTTTTATCTTGCGCAATTCGTGAAAAAATTGTCCCAGACGTGATCCTAGAGCCTTCAAAATTTCACGTGCGCAGGTGTGCAAAACTCGATCATGCCACTGCTTGATTCCCTCTAAAGGATCTTGTTCTTTGCGTTCACCAAAATAATTACCAAAATCACACACTAACTTAATGTTGCGCAATAAACGTGGACTAAAAAAACGTGATCCATCTTCTTTACGAATAAAGAAGAGTTCATATTCCGTATCTTTTTTGACTGTTTCAAAATCCACAAAGACATGTTTGGTATCTAGGATAGCCTCTTCTTGAGTAGATTTTGCTTTAAGCGCAACTTTAGCAGGCTCCTGATGTTCTTTGTGATTTAAAGCTAAACTCGCAATCCATTTATTCATCACACCTTCTTCAATTTTGCGCGCAATTTTACCGCGATAGAACTCTTGTAACAGCTTGTATTCTCTAAAATCTGTGACACTTTGGGTCTGATTAAATAAATGAATATATTTATCGAGTTTCTTGGCTGCTTCATTCACCAACACCATGATAGACTTAATTTCTTCCGCCGTTTTTTGATCTGTCACAGCACCATATTCTTGCTTATAAAAGTGTTTCAGGTAGTGCAAAATGACGCGAAACGTCTCGCGCACTAAACTGACTGTCATAGAAGCATCTTCCTGGTGAAGCCAGTGAATCGTCTTATAAGTCACTTTTTCATTGCCTAAGACTAACTCGTGCCTTTGGGCAATTCCAATTTCACGATCAAACTCTAAATCTGCAATACTGGATAAAGTTTCGACTGCTTCTACAAGAGATAAATTAGGATGAGTACGGGTAGCCATAGCGAGGACCCCCTTAATTAGGTTAATTTAGTTCCTAATTTAATTATGACAAAGTTGATTAATTATTAAAACAAAAATTTTTAATAATTTAGATAACTATTTTTATTATTTTCAAGTAAAAAAAGTTACTTTAAAAAAATTTTTATATATAAAAATAAATAATTAAGTGTTAAAATTTAAATATAAAAAGATAAAGATTAAAACTAAAAGCAACTAAAAAGGAGCATGTTATGTCCTTATTTATTTCTGGTCGAGGTCCTGATGAAATTCATATTTTAAACCCATCTGATTCTACTAATCAAGGAGTAGACCTAGAAAGCTTATGCAAACAAATATATGAATTAACTGGACGATATGTTTCACCTGATACATCTGATGAAGCAGAGCTGCGTGCAGAGCTTGAAACATTGCAACAAGAAAATGCAGAATCCTCTGTTAGTTCTAGTACTAATTCTGGAAACTCATCAAACGTATTTGCTTTAGCAGCAGGGGCACCAATTGATGCATCTATTCCAACAGTAGATAACATTTCAAATTTAGAAACAAAGACTTTAGAACAGCAGTTAGAGCAGTTGAGCCTTCTGCAAGAAGCAAGCAAAATCAAATTAGCAGGTACTTTAGAGCAACAAGAAAAAGCCTTCGCTATCCTGGGTGACCCCTCTCTTTCTGGAGAAGAAAAGTTAAACCAGCTGAAAGACATCGTAAAAGAAATTCCATTAAATGATGATCCAAAGAGTCCACAAAGAGAGATACAGAAATTTATAGAAGATCATCCGACACTGCCACAAGATCTAAAAGATGAACTTGAAGTGATCATGTACATACCTGATCCAGCTGTTCAAACCCAAGCTTTAAAGCTAGCAAATACAATAATGGATAATACATCAACTCCTTATGAACAGATAACAGCATCATTGTCATTAACTACTCTTTTAGCGAATTACCGATGGGACTACCAAACAAAACCAGAAATGGATCAATTTAGATAACAAGGAGACATGAACCGATTCACGACTCACTTTTTTCGGCAAAAAACTATTGACTGAATTAAAGGAGATAGCATATAACTCATGCTTTATTCGGTTATCGTGATCTTATACGGAAGAGTGGCAGAGTGGCCGAATGCGTCTGTCTTGAAAACAGAAGTCGGGCAGCCCCCGACCGTGGGTTCGAATCCTACCTCTTCCGTTCTTTAAATACCCTTTCACATGACATTCTCAACAACAAATCAATGAAATTGCCAAAGATCTTGCGAGATATTAAGAGTAATTTATGATTCCTGAAACTTATATCGAAAGCTGGCGATAGAGATCAATATGACCATGTATTTTCAGATGCTATCTCCGCTTATGGTTTCAGTATCTTAAACCGTCTTTTCTGGAATCGTTGACAGATACAAATAAGACTATTGAATAATGTGTGTATGGTGTGTATAATAAAGAATTAGGTAAGAATATATAGTCGGAAAGTCATACAGCTTTTGAAGAAAAATGGGTGGGAGTTAAAAAGAACTGCTGGGAGTCATCACCATTTTGTCCATCCCACAAAGAAAGGATTGGTAACTGTACCGCACCCAAAGAGAGATTTACCAATAGGCACTTTGAGGAGCATAGAAAAGCAGGCAAACATTAAGTTTGGAGAAAAATCATGAACTATATAGCACTCATCCACAAAGAAGAAAACTCAGACTACGGAGTAAGCTTTCCCGATTTTCCAGGATGTGTATCTGCTGGAGCAACACTTGAACAAGCCAAAACAATGGCCCAAGAAGCTCTGATTAGTCATATCAATATACTTAAGGAAATGGGTGAACAGATTCCCGCACCAAGCACCCTGGAAGAGATTATGTCATGCCCCGAGAATCGCTCTGCCATTGCATTCCTCGTTGAAGTCCCCTCTAATCATACTGTCCGTATCAACATAACACTCCCTGAGGATGTGCTTAGTATTGTCGATCGACGTGCAAGACGACTAAACCTTAGCCGCTCTGCATTTTTGGCGGAGGCAGCACTCCACTTCGGTAAACCATTTAGCAATAATATCAAGACAGCATAAAGCACCAAAATAGCTTTGTGCTTTATGCACAGAATCAATTTTTGCTGGTTTTTTAACACATAGCAAAGACATGTCGATTTTTTTCATTTTTTTCGACATATTTTGATCATATGTCGATTCAATCGACATTTCACAGAAATGTGTCTATTATTTATCAATAAAAAATTTTTGGACCTATTGAAAGAAAAATAACCTCGTGCTACTGTTCTCAATTGTACTTTCTTTTTGGCATCTTAAACTATACCCATATACACAAGAAGGCATTCATGCGCTTCATTTATCTTCCCTTTTTTATTGCTTTAGCTTTGATCAGCCATTCCTCTGTTGTTCATGCACAATGCACTGTGCAAGGTAATCAATTAAGTGCTCTTTGGAATAATATGACGCGTAATTTCCACGATGAAATTTCTTTGCAGACCAATTTTTCTTTTCTACCTAGCCCGCAACGCAATTTAATTCGCTCTAATTTTCTCAGCGTACAGAATGGCATTGCGCCCGCTATTGCGACGATCATCCTGCCTACTAATCCACAAGACATCACGAATGCCATTATTAACTATTATATTGCTGGTCAGCTCTTTTTAACAGAAGTCGTACAAGGACTTCCCACCCCATTGGATGAATCATTTGTTCAAGCATGGCGGCAAGCAGGTCAATTTGTTGCTTTTTTGATCACTATTGCTCTAAACCCTCAAAGTCAAACTGTAGATCCTACTCTCAATCAATTGATTCAAGACTTAATCACTATTCAACGCAATGAAATTGTACAATATTTTTTAGATGGGGATCTTTATTTAGCAGGATTGGAATCCTCTTTTCTGGCCTTCATACTATCTAATCAGATTGGACAACGAATCGGATTTTTACAATTACAATAAAGGATTAAAGAATGAACAAACTGATAAGTGGAATCCTAACAATTGCCGTTCTGCTCACCTGCCGCCCTCTTGAGGCACAGCCCGTTCCTTGTTTAACCACTGTCCAAACTAACTTTAGTCTTTTTTGGGACCGTTATACACTAGATTGGCATGAATTAATTCTGCTTATTGCTATTCCTCGCACCGATCTCACTCGAGTGAATAATCTCATCAATGCTGTAAATATCGATATCGTTCAACCGGGAGGAGTTTCAGCCACTCTTGCTAGTATTCTTTTTGTCAAATATCCTCAGTTTATTCCGCAGCTGACTCATCAACTGAATCAATTTTTTGCTTTTGGAGAGATCTATTTTCAATTCCCTTCTTTTGATAACTTTCAAGCATGGTTCAATTTTGGCCAATCATTAGCCCTTAACTTAACCCAAGTGCGGGGCAAAAGCAGTCGCATTACACAACCCGATGCTGGACTTGCTGCACTTTTTGCCGCCTATGTCGATACTGTGTCGCTACAATTCCTAAAATTTGCAGGTAATCCTTTAGCACTTACTACTTATGCTCAAGGTGAAGCTCTTAGCTCACAATCCTTACTCATTGCAGAAAATCTAGCCCTTTATCTTCTTAATTTTTTTGGATTAAGTTAATGATGCGAATGAGCGAAATCTTTCGCTATATCTGCCACGAAGAGATCTATCAAAGAGCGTTCGTGGTTCTGCATGATAATCACATGCGCCCGTTCTCCTTTTGTCGCTAATTGCCATTTTTCTACTAGCTGTTGACTGGGTTTTTCAAATACCACTGTTGTAGAAAAAGGATTCAGCAAAGTTTCCATTCCCACTTCTTGTAACCGCTCTTGTAAATAACGCGCATTTTCTAGGCAAACGGCAACTTCCAAACTAAAGAGGTGTTGTCTATTATGAATGGCATACCACAGCAAAAGCACAGCTTGTCCATTGCGCGATCCCATAATCGTTGTATCTTTCGATCCTATATATTCAATCTCTTGCGCTAAATGCTCCGCCAGTTCTCGACGTGCTAGAACAATTCCACAGGGAAAAGGCGTTCCAATAAATTTATGGCCTGATATGGCTAAACTATGAATTGGTTTTTTAAAAGTAAACCAGTCAGGCTTTAAATAGGGAAGTAGTAAACCGCCTAATGCTCCATCACAATGAATATAAAATTGCGCCATATGTTTAGCCTCTAGGCAGGCTAAAATTTGATCTAGATCATCCACAGCCCCTGTAAACGTGGTGCCTATGGTGAGATTAATCAATGCAGGATGGGCAGGATCGAGCTTTGCCTTCAAATCCTCATAGTCCATCTCTCCATTCACTTGAGAATTCACAATAATAGACGGGATACGAAAATAATGAGCGGCTTTCGCAATCGAATAATGGGCGTCTTGAGAATAATACAAAATCCCGTCAGGATAAGTTTCACGCGCGAGTAACAACCCATAAAGATTGCCCTCGGTCCCACATGTCGTGATATATCCCCACTTATCTTTTAAATGATATAAGTCAGCAAAGAAATCACAAACTTCTTTTTCTAATCCCTTACTATTAACCTTATAATTAGAATTTACAAAAGGATCTCCTAAATTATTAATAGTATAAGAATAAAATGGATACAGTTCACTGTAATCATATTTAAGATTATAAGGATAACCCACATGATGACATGTTTGTTCTTCTAAATAATTTAATAATTCATTTAAAACAAAATGCATAATTTCATCTTTAATTTACTAACAAACAATAACTAACAACCCAACTTGTATTATACATAATATGCAAATTAAATTAATATAGTTAGATTCATAAATTTTATTTTAAAAATGAAACTCTTGTAATAAATTTAATTTAATAATAGAATGAGATGAATTTTTGAATTAAAAAGGATTGAATTATGATATTAACACAAAAAAATTTTATAACAAAAAACAAGACTTCTTATTCACAATTTTTACAACAGCATCAATTTTCACACTTAGCTTCCTCAAGCGAGACGTTAGTAGACGTCGATTTTTTTAGACGCTCGATTTCATTACATTACCAGCATGTGTATACCTATCAAAAGCGACAAAATGGGATTTATCGAGCGATTTTTTTTGGATTTAGCTTACTTTTTTTAATTTTTAGTATTCTCATTTATTTTAAAACGGTCAATTTTACGTGCGGATTTTACTTAGGTCAATGCCTTTCTATTAAAAATTATTTGAATACAGGTTGTTTATTGCTGGCAGGTGCGGCATTTGGAATTGGTTATTTGATTGAGCCGGAAAAAGAAGCTCTTTCTTATTTAGTGCGCAAAGTAGAGAATGATATGCATCATCCTGTAGGACAATTAAAATTAGATATATTCAATGTGATTTCTTGTCTTTAAGGCAGTTTTAAGCCGCATGCTTATGGTGGAGCTCATCATCTAATGCATGTAAGAAGACATCAATCATCTTCTTACTGACGTGCTGCATCACGACAATATGGGCTAAGGGGCCCAAACGGGAACACGTCATGGTCGCTAAACACCATTGACTGCAAAGATCGGGGGAAGGCAGCTGAAAATACACGGTATTGGAAAAAGGATTAAGCCAAGCCGGATAATGACGCTCGTCCAGTTGTTGTTTGAGATATTTTGCATTTGCGATAAGGCCATCAGCTTGATGCACGAATTCTGTAAAGGGAGTGGTTGCAATGGTCCACCATAGGACTAAAGAACTAAAAGCGCTGCGAGAGCAAGGAATTGTCAAATTATGGGCATTAATATATTCAATATATTCTCCCTCTAACAAATGCGTATATTTTTCGTGTGTTAAGAAAAATCCCATAGGAAAAGGAGAACCAAAAAATTTATGTCCCGAAACAGCAATAGAATCGTAAGGATAGCGGCTAAAATTCAGATCAGGTTTAGCAGGATTAGAATGAAAAGGGAGATAGCCTCCGAATAGAGCCGCATCTGCGTGATAAAACACGTGTTGAACACCTTTTTCCTGAATGATTTGTTGAATTGTTTCAATGGAATCAATCGCACCTTTAAAAGTTGTCCCAATACTCAAACTGAAAAGAGCGGGACGCGTCGGATCTAGCTTTTGCGCTAAATCTTGATAATCCATTTCTCCTGTCAATTGAGATTTAATAATGTGGGTTTCGATTCCCAATATACGAGCTAAACTCGCAATGGAATAATGAGCTTCTTCTGAAAAATACAAAATAGGTTTTCCATATTTAGCTAAAACCTGGCGGCCAATATAAAGTCCTTGCTCATTTCCTTGGGTCCCCCCGGATGTCACATAACCCCAGTGAGATTTAATAGATAAGAGACCGGCAAAAAACTGAAGGACTTGGCGTTCAAAAGGACGGGCATTTAGAGCATATTGACTCTCTGTGTGAGGACTTCCTACATCGTTTAAAGGTGTATGACTTAAAGCGGATTTTTCTAACCATGAAAAAAATTTCTGTAATTTGAAGTCAGCATTACAAGGATACCCCATAAAACAATGGCATCTTTCTTCTACCTTCTCATTAAAAGCATTTAATTTTTCTAGCGCTTTATCTTCTCCTAAATAAAAAGACTGAGGAGCTTTCAATGTTTCTGTTTGTTCCGTCCTTTCTTTTAATGGCGAAGCTTTTAGGTTGGCTTGTTCCCAGAAACTTTTAATAAAATTTTCCATAGAAGCTCCTCGATTTAAAATGAAAATCCCTCTATACAATAATTATAACATATTGATATTTAATGCTTAATTAAAGAAGAAATCTATTACATTCTATTACATTCTATGCAAGCTAGATGCCAAGAATAGGGCGTATCCGAAAATTCATAAAAGTGCAACGCAGAGGCACAAGAGACAGAGAGGTACAGAGAAAAATAAGAAAATAGCATGAAACTTAAAGATTATACAAATTTTCTAAAGTATGTGAAACCTCTTAAATTTCTTTTTTGAAGTTGTTTGTGTATATCTTGTCTTTCGCTGCATCACCGCATCTCTTGCGCGCCTCTGCATTGCACTTTTATGAATCACTAGTTATTAAAAAAATTATAACACGATTACTCTGTATTAATTACATTAATCTTGTATTTATTAGAGTAAATCAATATGATCAAATAAAACATTAAAGACAAAATCAAATAATATATAAGGTAACAAATAATGTTTTATAATACAGTAACAATTGAAGGTGCTCACTTAGAAAGACTTACTTGGCAAGACGTAGATCATGCTAAGTCAACTCGTTTTTCGAATCCTGTTAAACAACTCACCCATCTAAAAACTGAAATAGCAAAGTGGATTTTTAAAAACCCTGGAGACGAGGATTCTTTTACAAAGGAACTAACAAAAACAAAGAGAACATTTACCATTGAACCTCAAACTAGATATGAATATTGTTTGCAAAATTCTAGAACTAATCGCGGATTCGTAAATAAAGGGATTGTCAATCTATTATGTATGGAGCGTTTTTTTGTTGATGAATTTAAAAAATTTGCTGATCGACATTGGATCAAACATAAACAATTTGACGCAAATAATGCTATTGTCGGTGATATTCCTCCCACAATTTACGCGAAGATTGAAGAAAACGAGGAGATATTCGGTATCTTTAGAATGTTCTTTGTATTAACTATTCTGGAAAATGGAACTACATTCGGAATAAGAGAGTTAGATCATAAAAAACTAGAAAAGCTCGCTCTTCTATCAGATCATCCATCTGAAGAGGTTCAAACGCTTGTGAAGACAATTAATGCCGTTCACGCTAAGAGAGAAAGAGAAAATAAAACAATTATTGAAGACACTAAATTACATAAGAAAGTAAATTTATTATTAAACTATCTTAAACAAAATAATGAAGATGCAAAAGTTTTTGACACACGGTTAATTTATGTTAATTTAACACCAACATTAAAGTATTTACTTAGTGCTTATATAGATATATGTAACATTACCATTGAGAATAACTATCTAAAAAAAATGTTAGACTTTAGTGAGTTATACGAATCCAACAGAGAAGCGCAACGAAATTTATATTCTTATGTTTTTCAAGACTTTAATACTCATAAACCTACGAATGGAAAACAGAGAGAATTTTTGAGTTATCGAAAGTCCGAGGAGTGGTTGCATTCAGTATTTGACATGCTATCCTTACCCAATCCCATATCTTTCTTTGGAGAAAAGAATGAGAAAACAGATGAAACAACTACTAGCTTATCATTAAGCTCCCCAGAGACACTGAACACAAAACATAGAGTTAAAAAAACTAAAAAGAAACGCAGTAGAAACAATAAGCGCAAAACTAATGAGTCTGAAGTCGCTCCTCCCTCAAAAGAACTCACTCCAGAACTCACTCAAAAAAGAAAAGTTTTTAGCATAACTCCAGTGTTCATCGATAATACGAGTTGGTTGACAAGTCCTCTAAATATTAAGTTAGATCCGCGAGTAAGACGTTGGCAAGCAATACGTTTTCAATCGGATATTCCCAATACCCCTGAATTTTCAGATTATTCCAGTATGGATGAATCTCGCAGGAAAAATCAAAAAATTAAGCATTCGTTGCATATTAAGCTATTTCAGATTCTTAATCTATCGACACATGTGTTTAGAGACAAAGATAATTACTTTGCCATTGTCAAAATGATTTATCCTGATGCTTCTAGTGAATTAGGTGTTCTGGAATTTGGACTTACCAAACAAATGAACGATACAAAACGCTGTCATCACTTTTATTTTTCAAAACGACATTTTAGTGAATTACTATCAAGCGATCCTGCCGCATTCTCGCATTTTGAGGAAGCTATAAATGAAGAAGCATCTTCGGACATTTCAGATGGGGAAATTGTAGACGAAAGAGATACAATTTCTATTATTTACGATAATTTTTTTGATACTTATCGCTTTCAAGATAAGGTTCTTGATACAACGGTAGTTGTCTTTCCAATAAAGGCATAACACTTGAACCTGGGTAGGTGTAATGCTTCGTTTACATTAGTTTTTGCGTAACCGTTCAGATTCCCCTCCTTTCGTCGAGGTAAAGAAGGTAATCAGGCCGTCTCGGCCTGTTTCTAATGCAGCTTAAATATTACCGATTTTCCATCACCATTACCAATTTTGCAAT
>JASBUW010000047.1 GCA_030147755.1 Parachlamydiaceae bacterium | reverse complement strand
CAAAGAAGAAGCTGAATAATCGGATTTGTTATAAGATTTAATCTAATATTGAGCAGTTTAAACGACAGAAACCACAAACGACGATAACGACAGAAACGACCTTAACGACAAACGACAATAATAATTTAGCCCTTTTTGTCGTTTGTCGTTAAAGTCGTTTCTGTCGTTTGTCGTTTATCTTTTAACCAAGGATTACTCATGAGTCTCAAGAAACGCATCCAAGAGCAACAAACACGCTTACGCACTATGGGTTGGAGTTTATTAAGCTTAGCCATCTTGTGTAGCAGCATCACTTATTTTTTGCCACATGATGAGACAAACTACTGGTTTTCCGCTACAGGTAAACAGGGATTCTATGTGTTATCCCTCTTCTTCATCTTTCTTGGGCTTTACTGCTTGGGAGCGCTTTGGCGTCGACGGTACTTTATTTAAACGCGCAAGATTTGAATAATCTTCATCTTCATCTTCTAAACGACGCAATTCAAATTGAATAATGCCATGACTGGCATTGAGATTCTGGACAAACTCCTGATTCAACTGCTGAAAAGTTTGTAATTGCGTGTGAAAACGTTCTTGCACAGCATGATCAATTTGGTGACGATAATGCTCTTTCATTTGCTGATCTACTGCCTCTAATTGAGACAAAAGATCTTCCTGACGCCTCTGAAGAGGATTAAGCTCTTCTTCTGAGATCACCTGCAAGGAAGCATCCCGTAGTTTAGTCGCTGTTTGGATAAGCTCATGTAAGAGATGGTCCATTTGATTGACATATTGCTGAAGTGATTTCATAGAGATGTCCTTGTTTACGTGCTGTTTTCCTCATTCTGAGAAAACCCGCGTTTACGGTCAATAGATTTATCATAAACCATAACTCTTTCGTAATTTGAAGATTATGTTCAATTTCAAAATATTTGATCATAACGATTGATTCTCCTTCATAAATTTCAGCGGTCTAAAAAGAAAAAATATGCTAAAAGATCTTTTTTCCCACTCATTTGATAAGAATAGGATTATCCCCCATGAAAGGCTTCTGCCCCCTTGCTTCCGGATCTAAAGGGAATTGTATTTATTTGGGGACAGAACACACCAAAATCTTGATTGATGCTGGCATCAGCACGCGTGCCATCCAAATGCGTCTAGCTGAGATTAACATAGACCTTGCCGATATTGATGCTATTCTTATCTCACATGACCATGGCGATCATATTCAAGGATTAAAAACCTTGACCTATAAAATGGGTATTCCCGTTCTCGCCAATCATGAAACAGCTAAAGGTATTGTTGAAACCTTTCATGGTTATTGCCCTAAATTCAAAATTTTTTCCACAGGCGAAACATTTGAATTTGGCGACTTAGAAATCCATCCTTTTAGTGTTCAACATGATACAATTGATCCTGTTGCTTTTACGATTAAAACACCTCATCTTAAACTCGGTTTTTGCACCGATTTAGGATTTGCCACTTCTCTTGTACAAGCTCAACTGACTCATTGCGATTACCTTTATGTGGAAGCCAATCATGAACCTTCTATGGTACATGCTTCTCCGCGCCCCATGATTTACAAGCAGCGTGTCTTGAGCCGCAGTGGACATCTTTCCAATGAAGCGTGTGGCCACCTCATCGCGCATGTCTTTCATCCAAAGCTCAAACATGTGCATCTCGCCCATCTTTCCAGTGAGTGTAACAGCCCGGAAACCGCCCTTACAGTCGTGAGAGGCATTTTAAGGCAACAGGACATTCACGTTGATATTAGTATTGCTCATCAAGACAAAGTGAGTCGTGCCATCTTATTTGAAGAACAAGCAAACTTATTTCAAGAACCAATAATCCAAGAAGTTTTTGTTTGTTAACTACAATTATCAATTGTTTTTAAATTCAAAATTTAATAAAATCTAATAAAATAATAAATCATCAATTTAGAGGCTTCTATGAATAATGTTAACGATTTTAAATTAACACATCCTAAGTTGTATGCTTGTGTACATCATTCTGTAGAGTTCTTAGCGTGGGGAATAACAGGCGCCCTTGTAGGCGGTGCATATGGACTACTATTTAAAGCAGAACCCATCTTGACCGCTCAAATAGCCGCCATTCACTTTGTCGCTGGCTATATATTTGAAGAAGCCAATAAAGCTGTTACAGGGGATCCAAAAAAAGAACCCAAAAAATTCTATATGGTGCAACTTGTTGGAGAAGTTTTTATACAGACGATTGCCCTTTTGGCTTACAGGCATTTTAACATTATTGGAAACTTAGGCACAGGAATATTTGCGCTTTATATGTTAACACGTGTAAGTGAAAATTTAGATAGAAGCAATCTCAAACTAGCAGAAGACAAAGAATTTGAAAAAGCAACAAAAGAAGTTGAAGAAGAGCTTGATCAAGTAGAAGAAGTTCAAAAGAAAGACGAACCTCGGCAGCAAGAACCACCAAAAGATATACCGCCTGAAAATAAACAACCGGAAGGACTATTACCAGTACAAAGTTAACTTCACTATATAAAAAACTATCTTTAGGAGAGGAATAAAATGAGTCGTTTAGCAGACATAAGTTTAGAAGCAGTAGGTTTTGGCACATTAGGATATGGAGTGGGATTTCTTTATAGTGCCATGCATAACAGTGGGCTTAAAATCCCTGTGATTGACGCAAAAATAGGAGGTTTAGTTGTAGCAGTTAGTGCAGCCGTCTATTCTATATTTAGAAATCTAATCGAAAATCTAGACGGCGATCGTGCTTCTTTGAAAAAGTTTAGATTGCTTGGAGATACGGTACTTGCCTCTATAGCTGTTGTAGCCTATAGACATTTTAATCTTATCGGAGAAGTGGGCACAGGTATTATTCTGGCAGGAATGGGCGTGAATATTCTTATGAACATCTAAATACATGTTCGCCTCATTTTCTTCTCTGTGTCCTCTGGGGTTAATTAATAAAATAACCACAGAGAACACAGAGAAGAAAATGAGGCGAACATATCCTTCAAAACAGCTTTTTAATTAGAAAAGAAGTCTTTAATCTTATCCAAAAAGCCTTTTCGCTTAGGCAAATTGTTAGGCCCTTCCAAATCAGAGAATTCTTGCAACAATTGCTTTTGCCGATCACTTAGCCCAGACGGTGTTTCCACAAAAATACGGACTAATAAATCCCCTTTGCCGTGCCCATGCACATTCGGAAAGCCTTCATTCTTGACACGAAAAATTTTGCCATTTTGAGTGCCTTCAGGAATTGTAATACGACAAGTATGATTAAATAAAGAAGGCACTTCTTTCTTACATCCTAAAGCCGCTTCTGCAAAGCTAATCGGTAAATCTAACGTAATATCATTACCTTCACGCTCGAACAGCTCATGCGGTTCTACCGTAATAAAGACATACAGATCTCCTGGAGGACCACCTGCTTGCCCCGCATCGCCATAGCCATTCATCTTGAGGCGCATGCCACTATCTACACCGGCAGGAATGTGAATTTTTACATGTTGTTTCTCTTTTACAACGCCTTGTCCACTGCAATTCTTACAAGGATCCGTAATCGTTTTGCCTTCTCCATGGCAAGTGGGACACGTCATGGTCATATTGAAGAAACCACGCTGTTCAAAGACTTGTCCACGTCCTCCACATTGCGTACAGGTTTTGACGCCTTGCGCAGAACTCGCTCCACGTCCATTACATACATTACACGAAACATAATTGGTAATTGCCAGCTCTTTATCTACACCTTTTGCCGCTTCTTCAAAAGAAATGGTTATATTGACACGCTTACTGGCGCCTTGGCGAGCTCCTCGACCCGTTTCACGCCCTCCAAAGTCAGCTCCGCCCCCGCCTCCAAAGAAATCGAAAATACTTTCGCCCCCGCCCATGCCAAAGGCTCCCATAAAGGTGCGTAAAGCCTCGTCCATAGAGGAAAAACCATGCATGCCGGCTCCTGCACCTGCAGCACCATGCACAGCATCTTTTCCGTAGCGATCATAAAGTTGACGTTTTTTATCATCGCTTAAGACTTCATAAGCTTCGGAAACTTCTTTGAATTTTTTTTCGGCGGCTGCATCACCCGGATTCTTATCCGGATGAAATTGAAGCGCCTTCTTACGATAGGCTTTTTTGATTTCATCTGCCGTAGCAGTACGAGAGATTTCTAAAGTGTCGTAATAATCAGCCATAACGACCTGCTACTTTATTTTGAGGATTAAACGATTTGTAGCTTTAGCTATAAAGATAGCAAAGAGATGATTTTAAAACAAGAAAATAGTTTTCTAACTAATTGATTATCAACTAAAAAGAAACAAATTTTCTCATTTGATTAAGTTAAAAACCATGGTTAAATTTTTAACAAAATCAAATTTGAAATATTTGCTTAACGTTGTTTCTTGTATTTGAGAGCCGCTTTAGATTTTGCCCGTTTTTTAACAGAGGGCTTTGAATAAAAACGATGAGCTTTTACGGACTTCATCACACCTTCTTTATCCAGACGTTTCTTAAGAGCACGTAAAGCTTTATCAATGGAATCGCCAATGCGAACTTTTACAAGTGACATGCAGATTAATCCTAATTTTCTAAAGTGTTGATAGACGTAACGTCTTCATTATCACGTACGTCTTATTTTTCTTTAATACAGATAGCGATTATATTAACTCAAATGGAACTTTAAATTCAAGCTTTCCTTTGCGATTCATGCGCTCTGCTTCTGTTTCACGCAAATAAAGCAAAGACAATTGCTGGGGCGGCATCACCTGTTTTCCCTGACTATAAAGCAGTTGAACACTATTTAGTAAGGCCAAAACAGATGGTGCGCTTTCCTGCCATTTCCCCGGATTCTCTTTATTATAGGAATTGAATTTGCTTTGCAAAGATTTTGCAACTGGTGTGACAAAATAGTGGACGCATTCTAGTAAAGGGAGAACTTCTTCCCATGCGCACACCACAGGTTCTGTTTGATACAGGATGCCTTGCTCACTTTTCCACCCTTTACGAAGATAAACACCGCCTATGCGCGCATCGATTAGAGCCGCAAAAGATACATTGTTTTCTAGAGGAACAAAGCCATTCAAGCTGGGAATTCCCACTAAAGGCACCTTCCAACTATAGGCTAAAGCTTGCGCAACGGCTACACCAATCCGTATGCCTGTGTAAGAACCGGGTCCTATTCCTACTCCAATGGCATCTACAGCAGCAGGATCTATCGCTTGCAAAGCTTCTTGCAAAACAGGCATCAGAAATTTCGATTGGTTTAATCCAAAAGGAAGCTGTTTTTCGAAAAGAACGGTTTGTCCATCGGCATAAGCGACTACTCCCCTTTCAGTACTGGTTTCAATCAAAAGAATACGCATGGTTAACTCAATTGAATCTTAGCAGGCACAAAAATCTTCTCTAAGGTGCGTACAAAGAAGTTATCGGTCATACCTGCGATATAATCAATGACCATTTGAACCGCAGAAGTCTGTGCCAAGTAATTGTCATCTCGCTTACACAAGAAGTGATGCCATAAATAACTTTGTTCTTTCTGGTCTTCCAAATCATTTAAGAGCCATTCGAATAAAATGCGATAGCTTGATTTGATTTTAGACGATTCGACTTTGAGCTTGGGATGAATGTAGATATGTTGAAAGTTGAAACGCCGCAGCAAACGTAAAGCCTCAAATGCTTCTTCAGAAACTGCGATGTAGTCTTTATCATAGCTATTATGAATCATGTCTGCAGCTAGAACCCCTAAAATTTCGCGATTAGACGTACCTAAGAAAGTTTGTGGAATATCTTCGCGCTTTAAAATGCCCAAATTAATAGCATCTTCTATATCGCGCCCTACATAACTCATGGTGTCACACAACTTCACTAAACACCCTTCTAGAGTTCCCGGCACAATATTCTGATCAGGATGATTTTTTTTCTGCTTGCGTTCTTTAAAATGATCATCCCACGTTTTGCCAAAATGCGGTGCTAAGACATGCCCAGCCATTCCACCATCATGACAGAGAAATCCATCATAGACAGCCAAACCTAAATTTAACGGCTCAATGGCAGAAAACAAGCGGCAAGATTGCAAAGGATGAGAAAAAGGGCCATTATCATATTCAACAGACAAAGCGGATAAATAACCTTCTCCTTCATGTCCAAAAGGTGCATGTCCCACATCATGACCGAGTGCAATAGCTTCTACTAAATCGAGATTGAGGCGCAAAATTTCGGCAATGCCGCGCGCAAAACTACTGACCAATTGCACATGCAAACTGCGATGCGTGATATGATCATTTTCAACTAAATAAACAACTTGTGTTTTATCCACATAACGTGAATAAGCTTTAGAATGCAAAATACGATCCACATCGCGTTTATAGGGCATGCGATGATCATCTTCCGGACCGCTTAAGCGCGCATGATCTTTAGAAAAAGAAGCATGATGAAATAAAAAAGCTTCTTCTTTTTGTTCTGCAATCTGGCGATGTGCAAGAAGATCTTTAATTTTGGAAGAGATATCTAATTGTGTCTGGGACATGCAAACTCCTATAAAAAGCTTGTCTATAACGTGAAATTGTAGCGCAGACTTTAGTTTACGCTCTAACGTTTGGACAATTTTACTAATCGCGGTAGCGATCAAAAGTGGATAGCCCCGCGTGAAGCGTAAGGCCGGTTAGGCCTGTAGTGGAACGTGGGGTATCAATCCAGAATAAAATTAGAGTCGCGGAAGCGACGACAGATTCTACGCGTCTCGTTAATCTATCGCTGCTAACCGCAGCTCAATTATTTTTATACTTTTAACCCCGCGTTCCGCTACAGGCCTAACCGGCCTTACGCTTCACGCGGGGCTACTCACTTTTGATCGCTACCGCGATTAGTAAAATTGTCCAGACTTCAGAGCGTAGACTTTAGTCTACGCTACAAAGCTTCTCACTTATCATGTCTAGACACTATAGCAAATAAGGATCTAGACTTCAACTTATTCAAGCTCTTCCTCTTCTACTGCAAGAAGCTGATCCGTTGGAATTGGAAGCTCAGGGAACATCTCAGTATGAAGTGCTTTTAGTCCATCTTGATGCTCAAGCATAAATTTGACCGTTTCAATTGTACGCTCTAAACAGCCTTCATCAATCGAACTCTTGTTGACAATCACTGCACGGGCAAAGAGATTAGTTTCAAAAGTTTTAATGACTTCAGGATTATTCGTGTTATTATTTAGAATAGCTAAATAAGCAAATTCTTCTGCTTGACCTTCCACTCCTTGATCAAAACCTTTTTCACAGCTCATGTTATAGCTATCGACTTCTGTTACCAAAAGCACTTTTTGCATTAAATGGTGATTGAATAAACGAATGAAAATACGTCTCTCTTCAGCAGACAATTGATTTTTATTCTCAAACATTTTTTGATGAATTTGTTCTGCCATGTCTGCTGCCCATGTACGCAAATCAAATTTATCCACTAATTCCGGCGAAATATAGTTACCTGTTTGATCAGGTGAGCCATCAAACATTTGAGCCACAAGCGCTTCTTTAAAAAAATCTGATGAATCATAAACAGAATAATTCAACTTAAACTGTCCTATTGCCTTAGTTTTTGCAGGATCACTTAATTTTTCTCGCACTCTATCATGAAAGCGTTGAATAAAAGACTCTCTCTCTAGTTCGTTGTTAAAACGGTCTCGCTCCGAATCTCCCTGGGCCAATTCTTCTCGATGAAGCTTCTCTAAAATAGGATTAATAAGCAGCTTTAATGCCTCTATTTTCTTTGCACTTCTTGATGACAAGTCAATATAAACACCATCTTTTGTCAAGTCATCCAATAAGCGTTCCCTTACTGCTGCAATATTGTTAGTATCTATTTGATGCCCTTTTTGTTGATAAAAAAGAGAATCTTGGCTGAATTTAAGCGTAAAGAATGTGTCTTTAAATTCCTTCTCTAAATGTTGAATTTGTGAGTAATAATCTTTTTCAAGAGCAGGCAACATGTGAACATACAAATGTTTCAATTTGTGTGTTTTACAATAATCCAAGAAACCTCTGAATTCAGCACTAATACTTGTAAGTCTCGATTTATCATAAGTAATCGGAGCTTCCATACCTAATTCTTTAACCTGTCTTAATTTCTCACCCACTCCCATCGTTCTTTCAAGAATACAGCTCATAAAAATAGATTTTACGTCCGAATCTTTAGATTTACCACCCCACCCCAACCATGAAGATCCAGAGGATGTATCAGGCACTAATGACTTAATTTTAGAGGATTCTTGAATACGTTTATGCGTTGCATAAAGACTACGAATCAAGTCATATTGAGAGCCCGCAAATTGATATTTAGCCGGAATTGCTGAAGAAGGTTTCGCTGCATCAACAAAAGTTTCCACAATTTTTTGATAATCTTTACTCATATCAAGCATCGCATACAATTGATAACAAATAGCATGGATATGTTGAACGCCCGCTGCTTCAGGATGCCCCTCCGCCCACTCTGCTGCTTTATGCAATTCTTCTGTGCAAGCAAGACAAGTATTTGTGAGGGCTTGTATATATTGATCATTGAATCTTTTTTGATCACTTCTGATGGCTTGACGACACGTCAATAAAATAGCTTGTAATTGAGTAAACCAAGCGTTTGTTTGCGGTTCCAAAGATTGAAGAGCAAGAATCTGTATGTTGAAGCCCTGTGCTGTCAAATAGTCTAAAATATGCTTTTGCATTTCTACAACTAAATTTTCATAATAACTAATTTCCCATTGTGGATAGGTTTTATCGCCCTGAGCATCAACTCCAATAACAAGCGCACTTTCTTCCTTAAAAACTTGTATGAAATCGTTTAATTCTTGTTTTTTATTTGCATAATGAACTTCTTTGACTTTTGTATCAACAAGTGATAACCAATCACGGAATTTAATCAGTTCTTCCTGTACGACCGCAAACGAATCATTAAATTCTTGCCTTTGCTTACCATTAAGTGAAAGAAGTCTTGCTTTTACACTAAATTTTAATAAATTTGTCGCAACCTCAAGTAGCACATCTAACTTTTCATGTGCAACAGCATATGAATTATAATTAAACGCAGAGATAGGATTAACAAAATTTTTGAGCCTCTGCGGTGAATGGTTTATAAGCGCTCCCCACATTCCGCTCCATGCAGCTTTATTCTTCTCTGTTTCTGCTTTTTCATGCGCATTTTTAGCAGCTTGGCATTTGTCAAATGTGGTTGAAATTGATGAATTGGAAAGTTGTGTTTGCAGCCCTTTTGTAGCTTCTAACAACTGTTCCGCTGTCACTTCTTCCTGCATATAGAGCTTAACTGCTTCAATGTGCGGACTGAGAGTTTCTTCTACTTGTGGTTGTTCTGCTTTAACTTCTTCTTTTTCAACTTCAAGTTCTTCTTCTTCAACTTTAAGTTCTTCTTCTTTTTCTACATCAGCACCTTCAACAACTTTTGCCTTTTCTTCGACAGGTTCTTTATGCTCTTCTTCCTCAACTCCAGTTTCTACATTAGCTCCGGCGGAATCTTTTTTATTGTCAGAATTAATTTTTTCTTCGCTCTCATCATCGGCAGCATTGTCTACTGACGGCTCTTGTGGTTTTTGATCTAATTGAGCTAAATTCTCTGCAGCTTTCTCTAATTCATCTTTTTCCCATTCTTTTTTCAACTCTTCTTCCGGATTTCCATCAACCTTGCCTGCATCTGCTTCCGCATCTACTGGATTCAATGCCGAATCACCAACTGGTACATCCCCATCTTTTGATAAGTCTTTTTCATTATTTTCTTCTTCATGTGTGATTTCTTTAACTTCTTCTTCGTTGTTAATATCTTGATCTTCATTCCCTTTTACTGATGCATCGCTATCTGATTTTTCAATCTCTTCTTCATTTTTCTTTAACTTAACATCTTCGCCTTCATCTTCAATGTCTGAATTTTCTTGATTGTTCTCTCCTATTACGGGTTCTCCTATTACTGGCTCTAAAGGCTGATTAGCTACGTTAGGATACAACTGATGTTTCACATCTTTCAAATCTTTCTTCACTTTTGCGACATCTGCTTTTTCAAGCTCAGAACATTTTTGAAAACGCTTAAAGATTTCTCTGGCTGCTTGATATTCATCTGTCGACTTTATTTCTGCGAATTGATGGCTTTTAAACTTATTAAAAAGATAAGTATCATTCGGATAAGTACAATTGAAAATAAAATAAGCTAAGCGATTAATGAATACAGCTAATGCAGCACAACCGGATGATATCCCCAAGAAAGCCATGATCCCTCTAGGCTTCTCTACCTGAGTACGAGAAGTTGTACTTAAATAAGCGTCATACTGCTTCGGAGACAACCCACCAATTAAAAATCCCATAATTTTACTCTCTATTAATTAATTTGATAAACTTGATTGAAAGCTATTCTGAATAAAAAAATTCCAAATAAAAACCTTAAACTTAAGTGGAATCTTATCAGATTTATTATTTTATAGAAAAGAATAATTTTTTAAGATTTCTTAAATATCAAATTAAAATTTTGCAAAGATTGATTATTAGTTTTTAACAAAGATTTTTAGCCAATTTAAAATAATACTGAAAAAAAATCCTCTTGGCTCTTTCCAACATTGAATAATTTTTCACAAAAGCGTAAACTAGCCCGTTTAATAAAAGACCTGCCTTATCATAACGATAAACTTAGGACACTCCATGCTGGATCAAGATAACGAGATCAACCCTTTAGAAATGGAACTAGAAAATGCGGTGATCGACTCTTTAGAGGATAATCAAGCTTTGCAGAAAAGGCAGGCTCAATTACCCGATCAAGTCTATGTTTTCCCTCTCGTACGACGTCCTTTTTTTCCGGGCATGGCGGCTCCGCTTGTCATTGAACCGGGTCCTTTTTATGAAATTTTAAAAGTGGTGGCTAAGTCTGATCACAAATGTGTGGGTCTTTTAATGACACGCTCAGAAACTGCTGACATTTATAAAGTGGGCTTCGATGATTTGCACCATATTGGAGTGCTAGCACGCGTTCTACGCATTATTCCTATGGAGCAAGGAGGCGCACAAGTCATCTTAAACATGGAAAAACGTTTACATGCGATTTCTCCCGTTTCAGGCGCAAACACACTTAAAATGCAGGTGAGCTATTACGAAGATGATCCTCTACTCACTCCTGAATTAAAAGCTTATGCAATTAGCATTATTTCGACGATTAAAGAGCTTCTCAAACTTAATCCTCTTTTCAAAGAAGAGCTTCAAATTTTCTTAGGTCATTCTGATTTTACTGAACCTGGTAAGCTTGCAGATTTTGCTGTCGCATTGACAACGGCTACGCGAGATGAATTACAAGATGTTTTAGAAACATTTGATATTCAATTACGGATCGATAAAGCGTTGGTTTTACTTAAAAAAGAACTCGACATTAGCATTTTGCAAAATAGCATCAATCAAAGAATTGAAGCCACCATTAATAAGAGTCAAAAAGATTATTTTCTACGTGAACAGCTCAAGACAATTAAAAAAGAATTGGGAATTGAGCGTGACGATAAATCTTTAGATCGTGAGAAATTTGAAAACCGCCTGAAAGAACGTGTTGTCCCACCTGATGTCTTGAAAGTGATCAATGATGAATTGGATAAACTCAGCGTTCTCGAAATGCAATCTGCTGAATATGGAGTTTCACGCGGCTATTTGGACTGGCTCACCATCATTCCTTGGGGCATTCACAGCAAAGAGCTGCATGATTTAGATGAAGCGGAACGCATTCTAGCGGAAGATCATTATGGACTCGAAGACATCAAAAAACGCATTCTAGAATTTATTGGTGTGGGATGCTTAACAGGTGGTGTTAAAGGCAGCATCATTTGTTTGGTGGGTCCTCCGGGTGTGGGTAAAACAAGTATCGGCAAAAGTATTGCACGTGCTTTGAATCGCAAATTCTATCGTTTTTCTGTAGGCGGCATGCGCGACGAAGCAGAAATTAAAGGACATCGCCGCACCTACATTGGAGCTATGCCGGGCAAAATGATTCAAGCTTTGAAGTATTGTCAAACAATGAATCCGGTCATTATGTTGGATGAAGTAGACAAGATGGGCAAAAGCTTTCATGGCGATCCTGCTTCTGCGTTGCTCGAAGTATTAGATCCTGAACAGAATGTCGAATTTTTAGATCACTATCTTGATGTGCGTTGCAACTTATCCAATGTGCTATTCATTGTGACAGCAAACGTGCTAGATACCATTCCGGAGCCCTTAAAGGACCGCATGGACATTCTTCGTTTATCGGGATACATCATGCAAGAGAAAATTGAAATCGCAAAAAAATATTTAATTCCACGTAATCGAAAAGAAATGGGCATCAAAGCTTCTGAAGTGACTTTTAGTAAAGAAGGCTTACGCACTATTATCAATGGCTATGCACGTGAAGCAGGCGTGCGTAATCTGGAAGGCCTCATCAAAAAGATTTTGCGTAAATTAGCTGTGAAGATGGTACGAGAGCAGCAAGAACAAGAAAAAGAAAATGCAAAAAAGAAAAAGAAGAAAGCTTTACCTGCTCCAACCAAATATTCTATTACGCCGGAAACCTTAAAAGATTATTTGGGCAAACCTGTTTTCACAACGGATCGTTTCTATGAACGCACACCAATTGGCGTATGCATGGGATTAGCTTGGACAGCGATGGGAGGCGCCACACTTTACATTGAGTCAGTCAAAGTGGCGGCAGAAAAAACTGCCATGAAGCTGACGGGACAAGCGGGCGAAGTGATGAAAGAGTCGGCAGAAATTGCGTGGAGCTATCTGCATAGTGCGATGCATAAATATGCGCCGGGCTTTACATTTTTTGAAAAGTCACAAATTCATATTCATATTCCGGAAGGCGCGACACCTAAAGATGGCCCCTCTGCAGGAATCACGATGGTGACCTCTTTAATTTCTTTGTTAATTGATACACCTGTTCTTGATAATCTAGGCATGACCGGAGAATTAACTTTAACAGGACGTATTTTACCCATTGGAGGCGTGAAGGAAAAAATGGTCGCAGCACGTCGATCCGGGTTGAAAGTGTTAATTTTTCCGAAAGACAACTTACGCGATTATGAAGAGCTTCCGGAATATATCCGCAAAGGATTGACCATGCATTTTGTGGAACATTATGATGAAGTGTTTCACATTGCATTTCCTGTGAAACGCTAGAGAGGATCGTTTATCCCAACATTCGATGGACCCAATGGACCTTATAGACCTAATGGACAGAATAACTAACACTTGTTATGTCTATTAGGTCTATAAGGTCCATTAGGTCCATCGGGTCCATCAAATGCCGGTAAAAGCGACTCCTATGTAAAAAACAAAACTTAAGGTATTCTATGTCATCCATCAAATGGGCCGACGCTTATCAAGCTAAAGTCATTTTACCTGAAAATCTCGCTAATCAAATTCAACTGCTACGTGCGCAGCATCCTGAAAAAAAACTTGTGACTTTAAATGGCTCCTTTGACTTGCTTCATGCTGGGCATATGCAAATTATTTTTGAAGCCTCTCAAGTGGGAGATATTTTAATTGTTGCCCTTAATACCGATCATTCTATCCGCCAGTATAAAAGCCCGACACGTCCCCTCGTGACCTTAGAATATCGTTTGCAAATGATGGCCGCTCTTGAATTTGTCGATTATGTCACCTGGTTTGATGAAACAGATCCCCGTCGCTTATTATCTATCATTAAACCCGATGTCCATGTCAACGGAGCAGAATATGGAGCCAATTGTATAGAAGCTGAAACCGTGTGTTCTCATGGCGGCAAAATTCATATCGTCCAATTAGTCCCGGGCCTTTCTACTTCTGCCTTACTTCGTAAAATTCAGGATGAAAAACAACCATGCGCCTAATCGGAACTCTAGAGGATGAACGTCAAGGTTTGACTTTTTCGCTTTTTCTTAAGAAAAAAGGAATTTTGCATCAACTCGATATTCATCCTAACACCGATTGGGGAAGCCCTCAATATGGCTCTACACGCTGTGATATCTGGATACAAGACGAAGATCAAGTCCCTGACGCTCTGAAATGGCTTCATTTTTTTCTAGAACATCCCCAAGATCCTGTATTTCAATCCGGCGACACCATTGCATGGCCGCATTTAAAAGCCGCTTCACCCACCTCTCCCGGCATCAACTCCACTCCAACTCAAGTCACTACAGGATGGGACAAACAACCCATGGGATGGATTACACGCTTACTTCTCATCACCTGCTGTGGATTATTTTTCTTATCGCAATTCACACTCCCCTCTACGTCTGTTCCGGCTCGTTATGCCGGTTTAATTTTATTTACTTCGCCTGTTGAAAAACATCTGCTTTTTGACTATCCAAAATTTTATCAACTCATTGATCAGTTTATTCGTTTATATGGCTATGAAGGATTAGAAAAGACGCAAGATCTTCCGCCGGAAGGATCTCAACTGCTACAAAAGATCAATAAAACACCTTTTTGGCCTGGTATCTACGCTCTCTTACTTAAAAGTGGTTTCAAAGGCGTGGAAAAAGGCTTTACACAATATCCTTTGTTTGAAAAAATACAGCAAGGGCAAGTGTGGCGTTTGTTTACGCCTTGTTTATTGCACGGAGACCTATTTCATCTTTTTTTCAATATGATATGGCTCATTGTATTAGGCAAACAGATTGAGCAACGCCTCTCAGCAGGACGCTACATTTTATTTATTTTGAGTATAGGGATTATTTCTAACATTGCCCAATATTTAAGTGGCGGCTCTAATTTTATTGGCTTTTCAGGTATTTTGTGTGGCATGTTAGCTTTCATCTGGGTACGTCAAAAACGTGCTGCTTGGGAAGGCTATCAATTAGATCGTTTAACACTGGTATTTATGTTGATGTTCATTTTAGGAATGGCAGCTTTGCAACTTTTATCCTTCCTCTTAGCAAAATCGTTAGATATTGGTTTTTCCATTGGACTAGCTAATACTGCCCATTTAATGGGGGGAATCATAGGTTACTTCTTTGGCAGACTCAATTTCTTTAGTTGGAGGCACGCTTAATCACATGACTGTGCGTGATTTAACCATTCTAGGATGCTCTAGCCAACAACCCACACGCTTTCGCAATCATGGAGCCTACCTTTTGCGTTGGAATAATGAAGGACTTCTTTTTGATCCGGGTGAGGGCACACAACGGCAATTTATTTTTGCTAACATTGCTCCTACAGTCGTGACGCGCATTTTTATCTCGCACTTTCACGGTGATCATTGTTTAGGGCTGGGATCCGTTCTCATGCGCTTAAATCTTGATAATGTCGAACATCAAATTCATTGTTATTATCCCGCCAGCGGCAAGAAGTATTTTGATCGCTTGCGTTATGGCTCCATTTACCATGAAAGAATTCACGTTGTTGAACACCCTGTATCACAAGCAGGGTTAGTGGAAGATGATGGACGCTTCCGCATTGAAGCGACTTTTCTTGAGCATGGCGTAGAGAATATTGGATGGCGTGTGACAGAAGCAGACACGCGTAAATTTGATCTCGAAAAGCTACAACAGTATGGCGTAAGAGGTCCACTCGTCACAGAATTACAAGAAAAAGGATCTTTAATCATACAAGGTAAAGAAGTGACATTAGATCAAGTAAGCTGGATTCGTCATGGTGATAGCTTTGCCGTTGTGATTGATACATTGCCTTGTCAAAATGCCATTGACATTGCAAAAGGAGCTGCTCTTTTCCTCTGTGAGAGCACTTACCTAGAAGAGCATCGTCAATTGGCTCTCATGCATAATCACATGACTGCCAAGCAAGCCGCCATCATAGCTAAAGAAGCCGGCGTGAAGCAATTGATTTTAACACATTTTTCTGCACGGTATCAAAATTTGAAAGCTTTCGAGCATGAAGCACGCGCTATTTTTCCTAACACTTTCGCAGCAGATGATTTAGTGACATTTCCTTTTCCCAAAATTAACATTAAGGACGTGTCTTAAAATCCAGCATCATCTATATTTACGATTATTTTCCTCTCTGCGCTTTCTGTGTCCTCTGTGGTAAATGAATAAAATAACCACAGAGAGCACAGAGAGCCCAGAGAAAAGTACGCTACTGAGGTGAGAGGAATCATGTTTATTTTAGCCGCTTATCGTTTTTTAGAGCATCTTCAAGTTATTCAGAATGCTTCTGAACACACCATTCGCAATTATGCCATTGATCTCAATGCTTTTAAATCCTATTTGGAATATGAGTGGTTAAAAGAGGTCAAACCAGATGAATTACCTGAAAAAATCTCTTACAAAGCCCCTTATAGTCATCGAGCCACTTTATTTGATCATCAGTTACCCTTAGATAAAATTGATCGCAAGACGATTCGTGGTTTTCTGGCTTGGTTGAACGAAAATAAACAAAACAAGCGTACAGTCGCACGACGACTCTCTTCTTTGCGCAGCTTTTTTAAATATAATCAATTGCAACAATGGATGCCAACCAATCCTACCGAAGAACTCGATAGTCCTAAACTCGATCGCAAACTCCCTGTTTCACTCAGCTATGAACAAATTAGCCATCTATTCGATCAACCGGACACATCTGTTTATTTAGGCTTTCGCGATCGCACCATTATGGAGCTTTTTTATAGCTCAGGACTACGTGTCAGCGAGTTAGTAGGACTCAATCGACAAGACTTTGATTATGACAATTTAACTGTCAAACTCAGAGGAAAAGGGAAAAAAGAGCGTGTGGTTCCCATTACTAAAAATGCAGCTGAATGGATCAAATCTTATCTCAATCATGCCGAACGTTATTGTGATTCTGAAATCCATCGAGCAGAAGTAGATCCCCATGCGATTTTTCTCAATAAACATGGCACACGACTTACCACACGCTCTGTCGATCGCAAGTTTGATCATTACTTGACGCGAAGCGGTTTATCCGGAAAAGTGACCCCGCACACCATTCGCCACACCATTGCCACTCATTGGTTAGAAAACGGAATGGACTTAAAAACCATTCAAGTCCTTTTAGGACATAGTTCTCTATCTACGACTACCATTTATACACAAGTCTCTACCAAGCTGAAAAAGAAAGTCTACGATGAAACGCATCCACGTGCTTAGAAAAAATGATTTGATTTTTACAACAGAAGAACTATAATCCCTCTTATTTTCGAAATATTAAAGATTTATTTTAAAAGCTACAAAGCTAATTTGAGATTTTTATGCATCCTGCCAATTTTCAAATCAAATCTATTCTACATAGTTACGAAACGAAATCTCCTCTTGTCTATTCTAAATCAGACGGATGCTTTTATTCAGTTGGCTCTATCAAAAAATTGAACAAACAAGATTATGAAACTCATCCACAAGTGGTGCATAGCAAAATACAAGAGTTTGTGGTGAATAATCAACCTTTTTTCCATCAAGATGTTTTGTCTAGCTTGAGCACCACGCTTGAAAAACATGTACAGCAAATTGTGGCATGGACCTCAAATATATTGGCACTTTTTTATTATTTTTTTAATCCACAAAGCAAGAGCCGTTTAGTAGAACGCAAGCATTTAATGGAAGATTTAAAAAGCACGATAGATAGCGCTATTGCACAATTAAAGCAGAAACCAAAAATAGAAGACGATGACGACGAAATAGAACCTGAGTATCCTACCTTATCTCAACTTCTCCTACCTACATTACCTCAGCTTCCCCTTCCTCTTTCTCCTTTGAAACCACAAAAATTAACCATCTTTGGACCTCCTCTGCAATTATCACAAAGACATTTGGCAAGCCCTCTTCCACCTAGTAAATCCACTAAAGCTCAAACTCCTATTCAAGTTCCACAACTTCCAGTACCGATACCGCCGCCCCCTCCTCCTATTCCTAAATTTAATTTACACTCTTATTCTTTACCCAAAGAGCCGCCTGCATTAAGTTTTGACCCTTTGCATTATAAAAAATTAACCGATCATGAAATTGCACGACAAATCCCTTTAATTGAAGACTACGTTCAAAAGTTACAAGAA
Organism: Parachlamydiaceae bacterium; assembly: GCA_030147755.1. Lineage (GTDB taxonomy): Bacteria > Chlamydiota > Chlamydiia > Chlamydiales > Parachlamydiaceae > JASBUW01. The sequence continues at coordinate 1,073 of JASBUW010000047.1, read as the reverse complement.
GCTTTAGAACCTATTAAAGAACAGGTACGGCTTGCTCAAGAAATTCCTTCTTATTTACAAGAGCTAAGAGGAGAACTACAAGAATTAACCTCTCAAATCAATCGATGCGAAGAAAATTTAGCACGCTTAAGAGAAGGTGATGAAAAGGAACAAATCATCCTTCTCGCTTATAAATCTGGTGATAAGCTTATTCCTCTTCCTTATATTCCCGATAACACCTACACAGCCATTCAAGATAAACATAAAGAATTGGAAGATGCAAACAGAGCGCGTCGAGTATTACTCGAAGCTAAAGTCCATGATCAAAAACCTCTACTTGAAAATAAAGAGCAAGAACTTCTCAGTACTCCTTCAGAAGAACTGCAAGAAGAAGTTGAGAAAATGCGCAAAGAATTGCAAGATGATCAGGAAGAATTAGAACAAATTCTTGCTAAACCTTCATTCGACAAACGCTTATTACACTCTTCGCTTAGAATATCTGATGCAATAGAAATATTCGATGATGTCATGACTAAACTGCAGAAACATCAAAAAAAGATGCAGACTAACTGTGAGGCATTAGAACAAAAACTTAAGGAATTACAAGAATTTCGTTATAATAATCTTAATTTGACCGAACTTGAAAAAGTCGTCGCCACTAAAATAAAGTTGATTGATAAATGGGAGCGTTATAAAAATTCGCGAGAGCAATGGTTGAAACAGAAAGCAGATAATAGAGGAGCCTATAAAGCACCTCGAAGAGAGGGTGAAGAGCCACTTCAACCAGACATTATCAAGGTTTATCCTTCTCTTCAACATCTTCTCAACCTTCCTCAACAAGTACTCGTCTTATTAAGAGGAAATCACCTAAGAGAAGGAGACATCACAGACTCTTTTAAAAGTAGTCTGTATGCCCAACTTTATCCATATTTAGACACCAAGGACACAAAAAATTCTTAGTCATTTAAATAGTGTATATACACAAACAACTTCAAAAATCGGTTTTTTTGATGTGTGAAAGCCCCGGGATTAAACGATCACAAACACCCTAATATTAGTAATATAAGGGTGTCTGTGATCGTTTAATCCCGGGG
>JASBUW010000042.1 GCA_030147755.1 Parachlamydiaceae bacterium | reverse complement strand
ACGCGGGGCTTCCCACTTTTGATCGCTGCCGCGATTAGCTACAATTGTCCAAACTTCAGTTTGCGTAAGGTGAGTGAATTAGTAATTATTCAGAGTGTTATCAAAGCTCAAAGGCGCGAAGAAAAGTAAGAAAGAGATCTAATAATCTTTTTTCCATTTCAATGAAGTGCGGACTTGTCCATCATCCCCGACATCTGCTTGGGCTTTGACATTTTTACGCAGTTTTACCTCTAGTGCAAGGCGATTAGGAGCGGCGTTGATACTTTTATTGACGGAAAATAAAATATTTTCTGTAATATGTTTTCCTACTTGTAAAGAAAAATCTTGATTTTCACTATCGCTAGCGGCAAAGTCTAAGTGATCAATTCCAATGTTGTTGCGCACGCGCGACAAGAAGTCATCGCTATTGCTGGTTTGATCACTGGAATTAAGATCAATAAAAGATTGCGTCAATTGCTCACCTTGGTCGGCTGTGATATCTGAAATACCGCGATTAAAGAGAATATAAGAAAGAACTTCGCGTTGTGAAAGAGGAGGATTAGAACGAAAACTAATCACAGGTTTAGTGACAGGTCCTTTTACAATAATTTCTGCCCGAATGCGATCCAAATCTTTGCTTGCCACAATATAGAGAGTAGTTTTTTTGCCGGCAGGACCCGCAAAATGAATCGTTCCTTGATTCAAATTAAAAACTTTGCTGTTGAGAGTATATTCTCCTTTAACAATCCGCAAATCTCCATTTAGCCAGGGATGGTCAGGTGTGCCTGTCACTTGAATGGTTCCTTTCCACTCTGAAGTTAAGTGACTGCTCTCAATTACCACGTGTTGAGGAAGATCCACTTTGACATCCAGTTCAAGTTTAGACGTTGTTTCTTTAGGTTCGAAGTAAGCAGGGAGTCGTTCACCGGGGGGGACGTTGATGTATTTGACATCGACTGTTTTAATTTGGCGAGGCAATGTTTCTTCTAAGTGAATAGTCGCTTGATCGACAGTCAAATTTCCTTTTAAGAAGACTTTTTTTACGTTTCCAATCAATTGTAAAGGACCGCTGGCAGAAAGTTTGGCATAATCTGAATCGACGATAAAAATGTGAGAAGGATGGAGTTGAAACTCAAAGGGAAAATGTCGGCTTGCATCTAATGAGATGCCACCCGTGGCTGTAATAGTTCCTCCTTTCTTATCTTGAGCCGAAAATTGGGTGAGTACAATGCGTGAGCCATTACCTTCTAAATGTGCTTGAATATGATGAAAGAGAGCTCCGGAACTTAAACTCTCGTACGATCCATTGGTCAAATCAATAAAACCATGAATTTGCGGTTCCTGGATATGTCCATTCAAGCGCAGGGCAATTTTGGCTTGTCCTGTTAAATTGGTGATATCATTGTAGAATAGATTTAAATAAGGATCTAAGTCTCCTTCTGCTTGTAGGACAAGATCAAAAGGGAGATGATCTTCTAATTTGACAAGCATAGGATCTAAACTGATCATGACAGGTAAATGCCCTTCAATTCTGACGGGCGTACGTCCAATTCCATATAAAGCGCTTTTGAGTAATAAACCATTTTGATTTAAATCTAAATGAATCTGTCCTTCGATAGAAGGCTTTTGTGCAAACATATCCTCTACAATTTGTACTTGATGTAAAGTAATTTGCATTTGGCCCGTAGGATGCTGAAGAGAGCCTTCTAAATGTCCCTCAAATGACGCCCGACCTGTCATGAGTCTATTAGGAGCAAAAGATTGGAAAAGTTCAGAAGGAATAGCATTCGTTTTAAATTGACTAGTGAATGTTTGATTTTCTTGCTGAAATTCAGCTTGTAATTCAGCTTCACCCCAACGCCCGTGTAAACCAGCAATTTGTAAAAATTCAGGATGATAATGCACTTGCAAGGGTTGTAAGAGGTCAAAGGGGTAGGGACCGAATTGACCTGTCAATTGTTGTGTCCATACATCGATTGCTTGCTGTTGTATATGCCACATCCCTTCTGTTGAAAAAAGAAAATCTTGCTCCCACCTTCCCCGTCCTTGTAGTTGAAAGGGCCATTGAAGTTGAGTCAATTGAATATCAGTATAACCTGATAATTCTTCAAAGTGAGCAGTAGGAGTTCGCATGTGTTGTGCAATAAATTGTGCTTTTCCCTCCCATGCATGCATAGGATGGGGCATATGCAGGCGTCCGTTGATTTGTTCGACTTCTCCAGTTGCCCAACTCATATTGTAAAAATTCCATTCTGTGGATAGATCAGTGAGTGTATGTTGTTTCCAATCAATTTTTTGCGCGGTTTCCAAGAGACAATGCCCAATTTCAACATGCAAATCTTTGTGTATGATTTGATCACTTTCTAAACGCGCATAAAGTTGAAAAAGATCTTTCTCAGCACGAAGAGGGGCTGTATGAAAATTAACATCAAGACGATTGGCTTGCCAATCTGCCCATTGCAGAGAATGCCCTTTTAATTCTCCTTGTAAACTTTGATACTTGTGCTGATTTTCATCGGCTATAGCCAGTAAATGAATTTTGAGTTGAGCTTCTCCATGTAAAGGAAGATCAAAGAAATGAGCAATATCTTGCAAGTTTCCTGTTTGCGATTCTAATAAACCTTCCCAAATAAAATCTTCGGTTGAGCAATTTAGTTCTCCTTGCACACGCGAGCGTAAAGCATCTAAACGTAGATGAGACAAGGAGAGATGTTTGTGATCGTTCCACTGAAAAGAGGTCGCCATTTGCCAAGGAATCGTTTGATGATCAAAAGCAAGAGTCAAGAATCCTTCTAGTCCTTGAGGAATTGCAGAAGCTTGCAAAGTAGAACGGACATCTTCAAAAAGTTTGTGAGCGATAATTAAAGAAGGACTTTCTAAATGCAAAACAAGAGAAGGTGTTTGTAAAGGTCCTGAAGCATGTCCTTCAAACAAAATTTTCCCTTCTAAATTTTCGCCTAGCAACGCTTGAATATACGTGAGGTTCTTAAATTCTCCTTTGAAATTTCCATGATGAATTTCACGGTCAGCGGTGAGAATAATTCCTCCCTCTAACGTAAAATGAGGCGTGTCTAATTGTATATCAAACAATTCCACAGCTTGTTTAGAATGGAGAACATAGCGGCTTTTTACGATTGTGTTTTCTCCAATGAGAGGCGTTAACCAGGTATCATCAGCAGGGTGTTGTAGAGATAGTTTCAAATGCCCCTCAATCATTTCATCCGGTTGCATGTCGTTTTGAATGAAATTTTGCCAAATGTGAATAGGAGCAGAAGCATAAAGGGCAACATGCGTTTTAAGTGCGGGTGGGATTTTAAAATCTGCTAAAGGAAGTGAAGAAGAATTCCCATGAAAAGATAAAGATAAATGATGGCTTTGCGTATCAATTCCTATGCTGAAAGGCGTTGTGTGATGGACCTCATCTTGGATGGTGATAAGGAGGTGCGCCGAAATAGCTTCTTTAAAGGGATTATTACTTGCAATGCCTTGAATTGTTAAAGAGGCGTGAGGAATGAGTGTACGTATTTCATTCGGCAAAGGTAAGTAAGCAGCGACTTCAGGAGCGACTTGAATTTTTTGAATATTGATGTTTTCAAATTTAATGTAGAAAGGCCAAGGTTTGGTATTCAGTGCAAAAGAGGAAGATTCAGAGGATGAAGGTGTTTCTTGAGAAGGAGGTAAAGAGAGCACTTCTATGTGAGCTGCATAGAGTTTGGAGCAAACCAATCGACCTTCGAACAAAGGAGGATACAGGCAATTGACTTCCATGTCTTGAACTTTCAATAAAGTTTGATTATCTTTTGCTACCGTGACATTTTCTAAACGCAAATTGAGAGGAAAAGAATAGTGGATGTGCTCGATAGTGATTTGAGAGCCTGTTTGATATTCTAGGTAGCGCGTCACGTAATGAAAAACCCATGCTTGTCCTTTTGGAGTTTGTAAAACTGCCAAAATAAGCATCCAAAAGATCAAGATCAGGACAATGATCCCTAAAAGAGTTTTACCCATGAATTTTAACGTGCGCATAGTTTATCCTAAAAAGATTGTCCAATACTAAAATAAGCTTCTAAACTATTATCAATATGGCGTTTATTCAAAGGGACGGCTATATCCAGACGCAAGGGGCCTATAGGCGTATAATAACGCAATCCTGCACCTACGGATTGTAACAAGCCTTTTTTAAATTCAGGATAAAAATCTTTGTAAACATTTCCAACATCATAAAACCAAACTAATCCAAAATTTTTTCCAATGCGATTGCGTAACTCCAATGAATAAATAAATAAAGAACGTCCTCCTAAGGGTTTGTCATCGTGTCCAAGGGGACTGACAGTCATATAACGATAGCCTCTTAATGTATTCTCTGATCCTGCGTAAAAACGTTCGGGTGGAGGAATTTCATGTTTATTGGCGCCAATAATGGTTCCCCACATTAATTTAGCGGCAAAAACGTGACGTTTATCTGGTGTCAAAGATCGATAGATAGTGCCCGTAAAACTATTGATGGAATAAGCAAATTTGGGGGAAAAAATTTGAATGGAGGGAATTGCTTGTAGTTGAACTGTTTCTCCTCTTGTGGGTTCTAATAAACTATCTGTATTGGTCCAACGGAGTTTTAGAGGGATTTTAATCAGATCGAATATTCCATTATGATCAGAACGTTGACTGCGCAAAAGTTTATACATGCCGCCGTAAGAAACACGCAATTTTTCACTCAATTTTCTTTCAATGGTGCCTGAGAAGGAGCAAGACGTTTCAATAAACGCTTTGGTGCGTTCATGTTCATAGTCTAGCGACCAGATTAAATTTTGTTCTTGGCGTTTAAAATCAGGAATAACATAGGTAATGCTTCCTTCTTGTAGCTTACGCCAAATATCTGTGCGAATGCTAAGCCTTTGCCCTTCTCCACGCACATTACGGTCTTCCCATTCAGCTGTAAAACCTGGTCCTAAAGCTGTCGTATAATTTAAACCAAATCCAACGCTGCGTTGCTTTCCTTCCAAAACAGAAATTTCCATCGGTAAAATATTTCCTTCGACCGGTTTTTCTGCATGGCTGATGTTGACGGAACGAAAAAGTCCTGATAATTCAAGCGCTTCTTGTGTTTTTTCAATCTTACGTGGATCATAAACTTCACCTTGAGTCCAACGCAGTTTTCTAAAGAAAAATTGTTCGTGTATACGCTCAAGACCGGTCATTTTAGTCGGACCAAAATAGCTCAAGGGACCGGGTTCAACGATAATCCACACAATGACGTTTTTCGCTTGTTGGTCAGCAAAAACATCACGCTTTTGGATAGAAGCAAATGCAAATCCTTGCAAATTCAATTGATCTAATAGCGTATCTTCTGCTGCTAAAATGGTTTCTGGCAAAGCAGGATCTCCCACTTTGATTTTGAGATCTTCTAAAGTAATGGGACAAGTGAGAAAGTCATCCGGAATATCTTCACCATCGCGTACATAACGAATGTTATAAGCGACTAAAGGATAAACGGGTCCTAATTCAATATGCACGACCGCATGACTACCGTTTGGATCAAGCGTAATTTCTACTTTAGCATCGTAATAAGCTAAACTATGAAGTGCCTGCACAATGTTGGCGACATCGCCATCAGCTCTGCGTTTTAAACCCACTAAAGTCGCAGGAGGAGATTCTTTTAGTTTTTCTAATTGAGAGGCAGATTTGACTAGTTTTAATGTTTCTTCTTCAGAAATTCCTTCAAAACGCACCTCATAATCCGCCCATAACTCAGAAATAACCCCAAGTAAAACAACAGCAACAAAGAGCAGTTGATGCAAGCGTCTTGCTAAAGTGTAAGCCCAAAAAGGCAGTAATTTCCGAAACATGAAGGTCAAATTGATTTATTTAAATGTTTAAATTAGAATATTATAAATTCTTCCAAATAAAGAGAACCCTATTTTTATTTTTAATTTTGGAGTGCCTCTATGACTCAACGTCCTCATAGTCAGCGTATTTATCAGCAATTATGTCAAGTTATTCCCGGGGGTGTCAACTCGCCGGTACGCGCATGTAAAAGTATGGGGCAAATGCCTTTAGTTGTCGATCATGCTTACCGCGATCTTGTCATTGATGCAGATGGACATCAGTATATTGATTATTGTGGATCATGGGGAGCTTTAATTCATGGACATGCGCATCCTACTATTTTAGAAGCTGTGCGTAAACGCATGGAAAAGGGGACGAGTTTTGGCATTACAACTGCTTTAGAAGGGGAAATTGCGCAAGAAATTATCCAACTAATTGATTCTGTGGAAAAAATTCGCTTTGTTTCATCAGGCACCGAAGCAACCATGAGTGTAACGCGTTTAGCGCGTGGTTTTACTAAAAAAGAAATTGTGGTGAAATTTAGCGGAAATTATCATGGGCATGCCGATTTTTTTCTTGTCCAAGCAGGCTCTGGATTATTGGAAACTTCACCTACAGCTTCTTCTGCGGGTATACCTGAGGATATTGTCAAACATACGGTTTGCTTACCTTTTAATGATTTAGAAGCTTGCCAAAAGCTATTTACGCATCCTGAATATCGACATCGCATTGCAGCTGTGATTTTGGAGCCCATTGCAGGCAATATGGGAGTGGTGCCGGCAGATTCTAAATTTATGCAATTTTTGCGAGAAGAAACAGAAAAAATGGGAGCATTGCTCATTTTTGATGAAGTAATGACTGGTTTTCGCGTGGCCAAAAAAGGAGCACAAGAAATTTATCCGGTGCGTCCTGATTTGACTTGTTTTGGCAAAATTATTGGGGGAGGATTTCCTGCGGCAGCTTTTGGGGGTCGTCGTGACATCATGGACTGCTTAGCCCCTTTGGGAACAGTCTATCAAGCAGGGACTTTATCGGGGAATCCCTTGGCGATGGAAGCAGGGCTGCAAAGTTTGCGTTTGTTGCAGCAACCTGGATTTTATGAAGAATTAGCGCGTAAAACGGCACTTTTGGTGGAGCCTATTAAAGCACGCATTGCAGAAAAAGGATGGAATGCGTGTGTACAGCAATCAGGATCGATGTTCACGCTCTTCTTTGGAAAAAAACAAGTACGCAATCTGCAAGAAGCATTAGAAACAGATACATCTTTGTTTGCGCATTTTTTTCGTACCATGTTTGCAAAGGGTATTTATGTGCCGCCGTCGGCGCATGAAGCGTGGTTTATATCATCAGTACATGAAGATCGGCATTTGGAAAAGACGCGGGATGCCGTGCTAGAGTTTATGGAAGAGGCTTATGCATGATATTTGTAGCGCAGACTAAAGTCTACGCTACAAACGGTTTGCACACCCTGACCAATGTATAGGTTCACTGTGTGCCTAAAATGTCTGTTGATATCGCATTAAGTTCTTAAATAAATTGGTAATACGCGAAGCGTTTGGAGTGCGAAGGTCCTCCTTCGCTTTCATTAAAGGCGCCTCATATGAAAGCTAAGGAGGACCTTCGCACTCCTGAGTAACTAAACATTGTTATTAGCTCGCTCTTTTAAAGTGTTTTTTTAGTAATAGCTCAGAGCGTGGTATAGGTTCACTATATACATAGACTGTTTGCCATTTGTGCGGTAGCACTCTAACTGCATTAGCCCAGACCGAGCGCGTTTAGCGCTCGTTCTGGGAAA